>JAQVCB010000023.1 GCA_028689995.1 Candidatus Gastranaerophilales bacterium | reverse complement strand
CTTGATTCATGTTCTTCATCGATAATTATGAGCCCGATATTTTGAATTGGAGCAAATATTGCTGATCTTGCTCCGATGATGATTTTAATCCGGTTATTTCTGATTCTTTCCCAAACATCGAATCTTTCGCCTTCTGATAGATTGCTGTGCCAGATTGCAACGCTTTCTATTCCAAATCTGTCCGCTATTCTTTTTGCAAGCTGAGAAGCAAGTGCAATTTCGGGCGCCAGGAATATTACATTTTTGCCGGCATCTATAGCATCTTTTGCTGCATGAAAATATACTTCAGTTTTTCCTGAGCTGGTAATACCATACAATAATAGAGGTTCAGGATCATTTTCATCCATAGCTGTTTTTATTCTCTCCAGAGCTTGCTCCTG
Source organism: Candidatus Gastranaerophilales bacterium (assembly GCA_028689995.1). Classification (GTDB taxonomy): domain Bacteria; phylum Cyanobacteriota; class Vampirovibrionia; order Gastranaerophilales; family UBA9579; genus JAQVCB01. Next base: position 32,594 of record JAQVCB010000023.1, on the reverse strand, counting down.
ATGAAAATTTAACTTGAAGAAATCCTGCTGAAATTCACTTTCAAATATTTTTAAGGGATTTCTATAAACTTTCTGATTAATTATTTCAACATTTCCAGCTTGCTCAAGCTTTTTTAGAGTTGAATATGTAGTTTTAGCTACTTTTGCAAAATCGCTTAATTTTGCTTTTCCACCGATTAATTCCAAATCAGAAATAATTTGTACATATCTCTTATTATCGGTTTCTTTGTTTAAAAGCTTTATCCAGCTTTCGACTTTCGGTTTGCTGTTTTTAAGCTCAATTATATTTTCAATATCGACAATATTTTTTACTCTTAATTTTCTAAGAATTTCATAGAATTTGGATGATGGAAACTTAGCTTTCTTTTGAAGCCATGAAACTGTAATTTCCTTGCTGTCTGAAATAATTTCTATGATTTTTTGCTGATCCTGAGTATATTCAGAATAATTAGCAATATTATCCCTAAGCGAAATAATTCGTTTGGTTTTTGAGAAAAAATTTGTAGGGATTGCTGTAGCAATGACCGTTGGCAAATCGCAGCAATAATAATTTGATACCCATTCTAAAAATTTCAGGTATTCAAGATCAAAAAGCGGCTCATTATCAAGCACTTCGTAAATATATTTTGCCTTAATACCTTCCGGTAAATAATTACTGAAACCTACCACAAAGGCATTTACAGCACCCTGATTACCAAATGGCACAAGAATAGGCAGACCAATTCTGATAATATCTTGTAATTCATCTGGTATTAAATAACTAAAAGTCCTTGCATCAAGGTTAGGTATATCTACAATGACCTGTGCATACCTGAATTTTTCATCTACATTCATTTTATTACTTAGATTTATTCTTCCTGTTCTGCTAACTCTTTTTGAGCTTCTTCAATCGCATTTTTCACTTCATCCAATTTATCAGGAGTAAATGTTACACCCTTTTTAGTTGGATTCCAGTTTATACCATCATCAGTTGTATAAAATACTCTCATATCGAGGTATTTTTTACCTTTATATTCGCTTATTGCAATATGAATTTCTTCTGTGGCACTGCGTGGTATTGCTGCCAATATTTTATTTTCAGCCATTTTTTTACTCCTCTAATAATTATAAATATACTTCATTATTAATTTATCAACACCAAGCAAAAATGCAAATACTTATTTTAATTTAATCGTGATAAAACTTTATTTGCATCCTATGGTTTTTTATAAAAATTAACATTTATTATATTTTTTGGCAATTATTATGAATAATTTATAGGATGAGATTTAAGGAATATAAAGCTCCGTTGATACTTTTAAATAAAATTAGCTCCCTGAATTTCTTGGATAAACACATTATTATGATTCTCAAAGTCTTAATATTGTCAAAAAAATCATCTTCATTGTGAGACAAAGAAGAAATAAATTTAGTAAGTTATGTTAAGCATAAATTTACCTTTTTTTCAAAATATTATTGCTTAAATATAGACAAAAGAGTGTAATAAAATTTATTTTTTTTGTTTATTTTTCCATAACACAGAATAATGAGAAATATTTAACGATTATCTCGTCAAATAGAGTATTTTAGATTTAGAGAGAGGGTTAATATGGCATTAATAAGAGGAACTAATAGAAATAATTTTTTAAAGGGGACATCAGGTAATGACACTATTTGGGGATATGCTGGTAATGATAAATTATCAGGCAATAGTGGAAATGATTTAATTTATGGTGGGGATGGAAACGATACGCTGGATGGCGGAAGCGGATATGACACGATTTATGGCAATACAGGCAATGACATTTATTATGTAGATAATGTTTCAGACCTGATAATTGAAAGTCAGAATGAGGGTTTTGACAGGATAATATCCAGTGTTACTTACACACTTGGAGCAAATATTGAAAATTTAAAGCTTACAGGTTCTTCTAACCTTAATGCAACAGGGAATAATCTTAATAATTATATTACGGGAAATTCAGGTAATAATATTTTAAACGGTTGTGCAGGAAATGATACTTTATATGGTGGTAGTGGGAATGATACTCTGTACGGCGGTAAAGGTACAAATAAATTATACGGTAGCGTCGGTAATGATGTTTATTATGTTGAAAGCATCCGTGATCGAGTAGTTGAATTTGCTAATGCGGGTACAGATATTGTATATTCAAGTGTTTCTTGGACTCTTGGAGCAAATATTGAAAATCTTGTATTAACCGGAACAGAAGATATTAATGGTACTGGAAATAATCTTAATAACATATTAACGGGAAATTCCGGCAATAATATTTTAAATGGAAGTGCGGGAAATGATACATATATAATAGGTTTAAATTCAGGGCAGGATTTGATAAGAGATAATAAGGGTGTAGACAAATTAGTCTTTGACAGAGAAGATTTAACCGAAAATGATTTATTTTTTACAAAAGATAATAATGATCTGATAATTGGAATAATAAATACTATAGAATCAGTAAAAATTGAAAATTGGTTTAATAATAACGAAAATAAAATTGAACAGATTCAACTAAAGAATGGAACAGTATTAACCAGTACATACATAGATAGTTTATTTACAGATGTAATAAATATAACAGGAGATGATAATAATAACACTTTAACAGGAAATGATTTAAACAATATTATGGAAGGCAAAGCCGGAAATGATATTATATACGGGCATGCCGGAAATGATACTATATACGGTGGAAGCGATAATGATACTCTTAATGGAGGCTTTGGAATTGACAGTTTAATTGGTGAAACAGGCGATGATACATATTATATCGATTTTCAGGATATTGTTACTGAAGCATATAATGAAGGAATAGATATTATAAATGCAGATTTTTCATATTCATTGCCTGATAACATAGAAAATCTTGTATTAATTGGTTCAGGCAATATCAATGGCACAGGAAATAGTCTTAATAATATTATTACCGGAAATGCAGGTAATAATATTTTATATGGTTTAGATGGAAATGATACCCTTATAGGAGGCTCAGGTTCTGATTTGCTGGTTGGGGGTGAGGGAATAGATAGTTTAATTGGTAAAACAGGCAATGATACATATTTTATTGATTCTCAGGATATAGTTGCTGAAGCATTTAATGAAGGAATAGATATTATAAATGCTGACTTTTCATATATACTGGCTGATAACTTGGAAAATCTTGTATTAACCGGAACAGAAGATATTAATGGCACTGGAAATAATCTTAATAACATAATAACGGGAAATTCCGGTAATAATATTTTAAATGGAGAAGATGGCAACGACACCTATATTTTTAATACAGACTGGGGACAGGATACAATTTCTGATAATTCGGGCATTGACAAAATAAAATTTGAATCAGGAATCACATTAAATCAATTAATATTTGAAAAATCAGGTACAGACTTAACTGTTACTTATCAAAATACATCCGCTATAACTATACAGGAATGGTTTTTAAGTGACCAGAATAAAATAGAAACAATAGAATTTTCTGATGGAAAAATAATAACTCCTGCTGATGTACAGAAATTAATTTCAGGAGGTAAAACAATCATTGGAACGGAATCTGATAATGTAATTCAGGGAACAGCAGGAGATGATACAATTGATGGAAGATCAGGGATTGACGCAATAAACGGCGGAGATGGCAATGATATTATATATGGCGGATGGGGTGATGATGTAATAAATGGTGATTTTGGCGCTGATACGATGAATGGCGGAGTTGGGAACGATGTTTACTATGTTGATAATATTAATGATCAAATTATTGAAGAAATTTACATTACTCCTGAAGCTGACTGGATTGAATCACCTTATTTGAAAGACATTTATACAAGAGTTTATCCAAGAGCAGTGGGAAATCAGTGGGGAGTCTGTTCTGACGGTATGTTGGCAATAGCTGCTACATATAAAAAAGTTAATGGAAGAACTGTGGTTGACTGGGATGCAAGTTGGAAAGCTAACAGCGAATACTTAAACTTCGCAGGTAAATACTTAGATTATGTTGTTTTAAACAGGGCTGGCACTAAAATTGGAACAAATGAGTACAATGATCTTTTCCTTGACAATTATGACAGCATCTTTAATCCAGATGCAGGTTTAGGTGCTGCAATGAGAGCATTAAAAGATGCCGCGGCTGATTATGGCAATAATATATATACCCTTGCATACCTCAACATGACTGACGTATGGACTTATGAAACAGTTAAATCAAATCCTGCCTGGAATTTTTGGCATTCCAATGAATATTTTGACGGACAAAACTTTGGAACCTGGGATTACTGCAATAATAATAATTTGTTTCTTATTAAAAATGGGCAAAATATTCATTATTATAGAGGAAATGATAACAGAAGACCTTTTTTCGATTCAACAGAAGAAGCGTGGCAACAGTATTATGCTGATCACTGTAAAGGGATAATTGATGCCGGTTTTGACGGGGTTTTTTCTGATAATTGGATAAGATCAAGATCAGTCGGAGATTTAGCCAGATTATCAGCATCAGAATTTTTAGCAATTGAAAAAGGATGGAACACAATAGGAGCTAAAATTCAGGAATTTCTCGGTGACGGATTTCTTGTCGGTAATTCTCCACCATATGGTATATTCAATACACGTGATGTATGTATGCTTGAAGACAGGATAGACGACGTTCATGGTGGGGCAGACCGCAGTCTTGCTTCATATTTTAGATATTCAGATAATGCAAAACAGCTTAATCAAGTTTGTCAGGATACTTATCTTGAAGAAAGCAGAGGCCCTTTTGAAACATTTCGTTTTCCTGTCTGTCTTCTAACTGATAATATACTTGGAATTGGAACTCATACAGATAAAGCCATGGGCTTGGATCACTATATTAGCCCAGTTGTTACTATTGGAGATATTGGGCTACCAATGGGAGACAGGGAAATTTTGTCAGGAACTGCAACTGGAATTAAAGATGTTTGTGGAAACTATATTCTTGAAAGAGCAGTATATGTCAGGTATTACAGTAATGGTGTTGTATTTCTCAATGATACAGGTTCAAAAGCAACTATTACTCTGCCGTATGGAGAATGGTTAAGATCTGATGGCGTTGAATTTGATGGGGGAAGTACAGTTACGCTTGATGACCTGAGAGGTTGGGTATTTAAAAGAACAGATATACCGTTGATTGATAAAGCAAATAACGGAGGAATCGATTCGGTTTATTCAATTATTAGCTATAAATTGCCTGCTAATATTGAAAATTTGATATTACAGGGAAATGAAAATCTTAACGGAGAAGGAAATGAACTGGATAATATTTTAATTGGCAATTCGGGAAACAACAATTTAACAGGAAATGATGGCAACGATACATTAGATGGAGGCAACGGCTCTGATACATTAATTGGAGGAAATGGCGATGATGTCTATTTAACAGATGGAAATTGTTCTCTAATATTTGAAAATAGTAATAGTGGGATTGATACAGTATGTTCAATCCGATCCTGTATACTTCCTGCTAATATTGAAAATTTAGTTTTAAATGATGCAGGAGATTATTCAGGAACAGGAAATAATTTGGATAATAGTTTGACCGGAAATGATGGAAATAATTTCTTATTTGGTATAGAGGGTAATGATACTATCATAGGCGGAAAGGGAAATGATTTTTTGGATGGAGGTGTCGGAGACGATATCTATAAGGGTTTCAATAATTTATTTGGAAATGATACGATTTCAGATTTATCTGGCAATGAATCACTTGAATTGAGGTCTTATTCCTTATCTGGTATTGACGATAATCAAATAATTTTTAACGCTATAGATGCAGGAGGCAATCCTGAAAACGTGGATGCTCTTTTAATAAAGTTTGTAACCGGAGATTCAATTCAGATAAATAATTATTTTGACGATACAAATTCATCTGGTTTATTAAGTGGATATGGTGACGGTTTAATTGAAAATATTGCATTTTCTGATGGAAATCTTGATTTTAATGAAATACTCGTTCATTTATCTAATTATAGTTTTCCGCCAACGGCCTTGTAAAGGCTTATTGAGTCTATCAGACAATCTGTTTTACTTTGAATCTGTTCCTTTTCAAGTGTAATAATTCGTTCCCTATACTGTAATGTGTCCAGATAAGAAATTGCACCTTTATCATATTTTAGAATTATATTATCCAAATTCTCTCCTTCAGATTTAATACGTGCAATATTACTGTCATTTTTTTGCGTATCAAATTTTAAGGCTGCTAAGCTGTCATTAACTTCCTGAAATGATTTAAGTACTGTCTTCTGGTAATTTTCAAGCATTTGCTCATATTGATACTTTTTAATTTTAAGCCTTGCCTTTCTTTGACCGCCTGAAAAAACAACTTGAAGCAGGTTTCCGCCCATAGAAGTAATATAGCTGTCCCATAGAGGCACTTTAGATAAAGAGTTTGCATTAAATCCGAATGATCCTGATAGTGTTATATCTGGAAAAAGTTCTTTTCTTGCCAACTTAACATCAATTCGTGTTTTTTGAATTTCAGCTTCTGATTTTAGTATATCCGGCCTGTTTTTAACGATTTCAGACTTGATGTTTAACGGTAAATCTTTAATTAAATTCATGTTATCAATATTTGACCTTTTTAAAGCAGAAGAAGAGTCAGAGCTGTCACCTGTTAACACTGCAAGCTGATTCAAAAATATGCTTTGCTGCTTTTCAAGATCATATAAACCGGATTGAGCTTCAGTTAACGACTTATCAGTCAAAACAACATCTATTGCAGGATTTAATCCATAATTGTAATTTTCTTTGGTTAAATCATAAATATCTTTTCTAAGATTAATTATTTCTTTTTGTAGCTGAATCTGTTTGTCTATGTTGAGAATATTAAAATATGTTGATGCAACAGCTGAAGTTAAAGATATATATGAAGCTTTTTCGTCATATTTAACTGCTTCTAACCCCTTTGCCAGGCTCAGAGTTTTGTCTCTGTTCTTTTTCCATAGATCAAGTTCATAATTGGCATCAAGTGGCAGACGATAGCTGTTTTGTGTATATGCTGGAAATGACATTGAACCCATTGAAACATTTCCTGATGTTTTATTTCTGGCAAAATTTGTTCCAAAACCTAATAGAGGAAATTCTTTTCCTAATGACTCCCTAACTATTTCCTGTGTTTCCAATACTTTCAAAGCTGCTATTTTAATGTCCTGATTTGTATTAGCTGCTTTTAGTATATGATCTTTTAAAATCGGATCATTAAATTTGCCCCACCAGTCACTATTGATGTACTCTGCTTTATTATCGACAAGAGTACCTTTAAGTTGTGAAGCGGGTTTTATATTGTTGTCTGTATTTTCGCTGAATGCAGCATTAGCTGACATTAATAAGCATATTGTTATGTAGAAAATAAGATTTTTTTGTTTATTCATTGGATTAACCTCTAAACAGTATCTGCTATAGTTGTGAACTTGTGTTAGTTGAAGAATCTAATTGCTCTTCAGTTTGTACATGTTTTTTCTTAGATTTAAATTTTTCTTGTGTTGACATAAATAGGATATAAAGAACAGGAATAAGAAGTAGATTTAGTACAGTAGATACCAGCATACCTCCTACTACAGCCGTTCCCATAGAATTACGGCTGGCAGATCCTGCTCCTGTTGCTAAAACGAGCGGCATAATTCCAAGTATAAAGGCAAGGGAGGTCATAATTATTGGACGAAAACGAATTGCAGATGCTTGCATGGCTGCATCTTTTATGGATAAACCCTTTTCTCTAAGTTGATTTGCAAATTCGACTATCAGAATTGCATTTTTACCTGCAAGACCAATAAGCATTACAAGGCCGATCTGACAGAATATATCATTTTGAAATCCTCGTAAAAATTGTGCTAAATAAGCACCAAACATAGCAAGAGGAACTGCCATTAAAATAATAACCGGATTCATAAAACTTTCATATTTAGCTACAAGTATCAGATAAACAAAAATAAAGCTTAGAATAAAAATAAATGTGGACTGTGAACCTGATTCAATTTCTTCTAATGCAGTTCCTGCCCACTCAAAAGTCATTCCTTGAGGTAAAACTTTATGAGCAATGGCTTCCATTTCCTTTATAGCCTGACCAGTACTGAAACCCGGTTTTGCAGAACCGTTTATTTCTGTCGATCTGAACATATTAAAATGTGTTATCGTTTGAGGTGTGTATATTTGTGTTGTAGACAATAAATTAGATAATGGAATCATTGAACCATTTTGTGATCTAACATAAAATTGATTGATGTTATTAGGATTTGTTCTGAATTGTTGATCGGCCTGAACATATACCCTGTAAACTCTGTTAAGGTAGTCAAAATCATTTACGTACATTGATCCCAGGAATATTTGTAAAGTGCTGTAAATATCCTGAAGAGATACATTAAGTTGTTTTGCTTTAAATCTATTGACATCAACCTGTAATTGAGGATCATTCGCAGTAAATCCAGAGTAAAGACCTGTTAGAATAGGTGTTTTATTTCCATTCATAATTGCAGACTGAGTAGCAGCACTTAAGGTATTAAGGTCATGATTTCCTTCGTCTTTGATTTCGAACTGAAACCCTCCAAAATTACCGACCCCATGAATTGCCGGAGGCTCAAATGGCATAACAATAGCTTCGGGTATTCCCATTAGCATGCCCCTTAATCGGTTAACTACAGCATTAGCTGAATGTTTTTTTCCTTTTCTTTCTTCAAGAGATTTTAAATGGACAAACAGAGTCCCTTTATTTGAACCGCTGCCAAGTATACTAAAACCTGCAACTGACATGCCATTGTCAATTTCTGGTATAGTGGCAAGAATTCCTTCAATTTTAGTAATAATTTTTTGTGTATGCCCAACAGAAGTTCCTTCTGGAGCTTGGACTGCAACTATTATAAAATTCTGATCTTCATTTGGAACAAATGCCGATGGAACAAATTTTGACAAAAAGTAAGTAGTACAAATTAATGCGAGAAAAATTGCGATAACTTTTCCTTTATGTTGAATTACCTTGTTCAAAACTCTGTTATATGAGTTTCTTAAGAATGTAATAAATTCGTTCACCTTGTCGAAAAAGAAAGATTGTTTGCGCTTACGACCAAGTAACAATGCAGATAAAGCTGGCGTTAGTGTGATAGCGTTAAATGAAGATAAAGCAATTGAAAATGCTATTGTCAATGCAAACTGCTTGTATAATTGTCCGGTGGTACCAGGAAAGAATGCAATAGGAACAAAAACTGCGATTAGAACTAAAGATGTAGCAATTACAGCACCAAATATTTCCTTCATGGCTTCTACCGCAGCAATAGCAGGTGGCATTCCTTTTTCCTTGATAAAGCGTTCAATATTTTCGATTACTATAATTGAATCATCTACAACCAGACCGGTTGCAAGTGTAATTCCAAACAATGTAAGTGTATTTATAGAAAACCCAAATATCTTTAAGAACGCAAAAGTTCCTATTAATGAGACCGGTATTGTAATTGCCGGAATAAGAGTAGTCCGCCAATCCTGTAGAAATATATATATAACGGCTATAACCAATAAAATTGCTATAGAGAGAGTAAATAAAACTTCTCTGATAGAATCAGTTACTATCTGTGTTGCATCTACAACCATATAATATTCAAGGCCGGGAGGAAAATTTTTCGACAGTTTTTCCATCTCTTTTTTAACATTATTGCCGACATCCAGAGCATTTGCGGATGGAAGTTGAAATACAGCAAAACCGACAGCTTCATGACCTGCTGCACGAAGTATTGATGAATAAGTTTCAGCTCCTAACTCGGCTCGCCCTACATCTCTTAATCGAACGATGCTTCCGTCTAATCCGGTTTTAAGTACAATATCATTAAACTGTTCAGGTTTCTCAAGGCGTCCTGTGGCTTTAACACTCATTTGAATAGCCTGATTTGTATCAATTGGGGGCTGTCCTATTTGGCCTGCTGCAACCTGAACGTTTTGTTCCTGAAGTGCTTTAACAACATCAGTCGCTGTTAGATTTCGACTTGCAAGCTTGCCGGGATCGAGCCATAATCTCATTGCAAATTTTCTTTCACCAAAGATAGTTATGTCCTGAACACCTTTTATACGTTTTAAATTGTCTTTAATGTAGCGATCTGCATAGTTACTCATAAATGAAGTGTCATATCTGTTGTCGTTCGTATAAAGTCCGTATATTAACACCATGTTTGATGATGTTTTTGCAATATTAACACCGGTTGTTTTAACTTCCTGCGGTAAACGTGCCTGCGCTGTTTGCACTCTGTTCTGCACATCTATCATTGCGGCATCAAGATTTCTTTCAAGATTAAAAGTTATGGTAATGGTGCTTATTCCATCATTAGTACTGCTGGAAGTCATGTATTTCATGCCTTCCACTCCATTCAGCTGTTGCTCCAGAGGAGTAGTTACTGCAGATTCAACAACCTGAGCATTTGCACCAATATAATTTGCAGTGACAGTGATCTGAGGAGGAGCAATTTGCGGATATTGAGAAACGGGCAATAAAGGTATACAGATAGCTCCCGCAAGAATAATAATTATTGAGCAAACACCTGCAAAACGAGGATGCTTAACAAAAAAATCTATAAACATTATTTATTTTCCTTTTGAAGGATTGTAACCGGGACACCATCTCTTAATTTTTGAATGCCTTGAGATACAATCTGGTCATTATTTTTTAGACCACTTAATACTACGTATTCATTATTCTGAATGCCACCTAATTTAACAGGTATCTGTTTTACAAAAAATTTATTGCCTTTATTAGTTAATATAAAAGCGAAATCCTGTCCTCCAATGTGTGAAATGGAACTTAAAGGAACTAAAATACCGGGACTTTGATTATATATTACCCGGACTTTTACGGACTGATCTGCTTTTAATATATCTGCACGGTTATTAACAATTGCTTTAACTAAAATGGTTTGTGTGTTTGTATCTACTCTCGGAGATACAAACGATATCTTTGACTTATTGATTATATTTCCATTATTATCCAGAACTTCGACTGGCATCCCGTTATGAATATCAAAAACTTTTTCTACGGGTAATCCGGCATTGATTTCTAGTGAATTATTTTGTGTAATGCTTAATAGCGGTGAAGATAAATTTACATAATTACCAACTTTAACCGGAATATCACCAATAACACCTGAGTACGGAGCTGTAATCTTATAATACTGCAATTGTACTGATTGCTCCTGTGTATTTGCAAGAGCTTTTTTATAATTGCTTTGTGCAGCTAATATTGCTGACTTCTGTGCCTGAATTTGGGCTGCATTGGCATCTAAATCTATTTTAGCCTTGTTATAACTGTCTGTATACTTTTCAAAATCCTGTTGGCTAACAGAACGCTTGGCATATAATGCTGTATATCTGTCGAATAATTGCTTATTTAGAGTTAAATTGGATTTTAATGCTTCTCTTTGTACTTGATAGTTATATAATAAATCTTTTGCCTGAGAGATTGAAGCCTTTGTCGCATCAGCCGCAGCGCGGCTGGAATTTAAAGTTGCTTCCTGTTTTCTTTTGTCTATTACCATCAATAGTTGACCGGTTCTTACCCGATCTCCTGCTTTTACATAAATATTTGAAATCTGTCCTGCAACCTGTGGCTGTAATGATACTGAGTATCGGGAAATCAGCATTGCCTGATAAATATCTGTTTGTTTAACAGGTTTTGATTTTAAAATAATTGATTCTACAGGAACGCCACCTTGCATCATTGATGCCATAAATGGACGCTGGCTGCACCCAGTAGTAGTGAATAAAACGCTGACTACTGCCGAAGTTGCCAAGAATTTAATCAATTTTTGCTTCATTATTATATTCCTTTATTTTATTATTTACATTTTTCAATCCTGATAAGATAATTCCTATAACAGTAGAAGCATCTGCCAGCAAAAGGGATCTTAGTTCTTCTTTTGTTAAATCAGTTCTACATCCTGTAGAATACTTTATGTTATAAGGAGGATAAAAGCCCTGTAAACTAATTTGTATTAAACTAGCCAATTTTTTATAATCGTCAAAATATTTTATCTCTCGGTTTTTCTCTGCTTTTTCCAGAATGCAGGCGATATTAATTAACCATCTTTCTAACAAATGACTAAGTTTTTGTTTTACCTGATAGCTTGTATGTATTAAAACTATGTGATTTTGCGTATGAGATAAAGCCATATCAAATACAGTTATTACATGATATTGATAAATATGTTTTAAAAACTCAAGATAAGGAGCTCTTGCATTTTTTAGCTGCAGTTCCAATTGTTCAACTAATAAAATAACATGTCGTTCAGCAACAGCTAAAAGAATTTCATCTTTGTTCTTGAAATCCAGATAAACACTGCCTTTACCAATTCCTGAATATTTAGCAATTTCATCAATTGTAGTTTTCTCAAACCCGTTTATTGTAAATAGATTTTGAGCTGCATCAAGAATATCGGTTCTGCGATTTATCTGTTTTTTAGGACGAGCCATAAGTAATCCTTATTTTTATTAAATAACTATTGATATAATAATTAATGACGAAAATGCTTAATCAGTCATAAATAATTATTGACCAGGTTTTTATATTTGTCAATAATTATTTATTATATTGTCACATTAAATGCAGACTACAGCCGCTACGATCGGGTAAAGTTTGTTCTGCACGGCTTTCGCTATTACAAGGAGAGACCGCAAATTGGAACTTTTTAAAAAAAATCAGAAATTTAGGCAGCTAATTTTCTGGATTATAGTTTTTTATTTTAAACCCATATTACGCCATCATACTTTTATTATCAGAATCAACTTATAATTATTAGAATCGGATTAATTATAACTGCTTCTGCGTTGCTAATAGATTTAGCTATAAGCAGATACTAGATGAATAATTTTATCTTTGCCTTTTTCCGCCACATTACCTGTAAATGTTTCTAATTCTATTACACTTACAGCAGGTCTAACTCTTTTTTCTTTTTAGGATAACAGAGGATATCTGTTTTTATACAATTCCTTGTGACATCATTGCTTTTGATATTTTCATAAAGCCAGCTATGTTAGCACCTGCTACATAATTGTTGTCACATCCATATTCTTTTGCTGCATTTTGACAAGCTTCAAAAATATTCGTCACAATTGCATCAAGCTTTTTATCAACTTCTTCAGATGTCCAATAATATCTCATAGAGTTTTGGGACATTTCAAGTGCAGAAGTTGCAACACCACCAGCATTTGCTGCTTTTGCAGGTGCAAACAAGACATTGTTTTCTAACAAATAATGTGTAGCTTCAATTGTAGTAGGCATATTTGCGCCTTCTCCAATAGCTAATACCCCGTTAGAAACAAGTCTTTGGGCTATTTCTAAATCGATTTCATTTTGTGTTGCACAAGGCAAAACAATATCAGCTTTTATTTCAAATATACGTGTTTTTCCGTTTTGATTTTCCATGTATTCGGTATTTGGATGATATTTCAAATACTCTTTAATTCTTAACCTATCAACCTCTTTGATTTGTTGAATTGTAGAAAGATCAATACCGTTTCTGTTATAAATACAACCATTTGAGTCGCTCATTGCTATAACATTTGCACCGTATTCTTGTACTTTTTGACAAGCATATATTGCAACATTGCCTGAGCCTGTAATAATAACTGTTTTGTCTTTTAATTCTTTTCCGCTTACTTTCAACATTTCACGCATAAAATATATCAAACCATATCCTGTAGCTTCTTTTCTAATTAAAGAACCACCATATTCAGTCCCTTTTCCTGTTAAGACTCCTGCTTCATATGTATTTTTAATTCTTTTAAATTGTCCGAACAAATATCCTATTTCCCTGGCACCAACGCCGATATCACCCGCAGGAACATCTGTGTCTTCACCTATGTGTCTTTGAAGTTCAGTCATAAAACTTTGACAAAACCTCATAACTTCGTTGTCTGATTTGCCTTTTGGATCAAAATCACTTCCACCTTTTCCACCACCGATTGGCAATCCGGTCAAAGCATTTTTAAAAATTTGCTCAAACGCTAAAAATTTCAAAATGCTTAGATTTACGCTTGGATGAAATCTTAATCCACCTTTGTAGGGTCCTATTGCACTATTAAATTGAATTCTGTACCCTTTGTTTACTTGCACTTTACCGTTGTCATCAATCCAGGGAACTCTAAAAATTATAACCCTTTCAGGTTCAACTAATCTTTCAAGCAAAGATGTTTCTTCGAATTCCGGATGTTGATTTATAAAGGGTTTTAATGTTGATAAAACTTCGTTTACTGCTTGTAAAAATTCTGGTTCACGGGCATTTTTAATTTTTGTTGTTTCAATTACTCTATTTAAATAATCTGTTTCATTGGTATTTTTAATTTTTTTTGTTTCAATTACTCCACTTAAATCTAGCATTTTACAATTTCCCTTCTTTTATATTTCCCTCATTACTATTATATTAAATCAATATAAATATTCAATTTAAGTTTTATATACAAAAAAACTTGCGTCCACTGCGATTCGAACGCAGGACCTATCCCTTAAAAGGGGAGTGCTCTACCTGCTGAGCTATGGACGCAAATTTATATAAAATTTTAATTATTACTGTATTTATGAAATCACTTAATGTTGACCTCTGAACAAATATAAGATACCAACACTAAGATCGTAAGTCAAGCGTTAATGCTAAATTTTTACTAGATGAACTCTTTTAGGCGCTGCAATAGGGTTTTCCAGTATAATAGTTTCTTCACGGTTTGCTCCGACACTAATAATAGAAATAGGAATTTCTATTATTTCCTCTATTTTTTTGAGATATTTTCTGGCATTTTCTGGCAATTCATCGAAGGTTTTTGTCGATGAAATATTTGTTTTCCAGCCTGGCATCGTTTCATAAACAGGTTCAAGGTATTTATGTAAGTATATGTTGGTAGGATAACTGTTATATATTTTGCCATTTCGTTTATCTTTATATGCTATGCAAATTTTAATTTCTTCAAAACCGTCAAGAACATCAAGTTTTGTTATAGCCATATCTGTCAAACCATTAACTAAAACGCTATATTTTGCTACAACTGCATCAAGCCAGCCGCATCTTCTTGCTCTGCCTGTAGTTGTTCCAAATTCTTTCCCGATATCCTGAATTTTTTTGCCTATTTCATTGGTTAATTCAGTTATAAAAGGGCCTTCTCCAACTCTTGTAACATAAGCTTTACTGATTCCAACAACTCTGTCAATAACAGTCGGACCAGCTCCGCTGCCTGTACAGGCACCTCCGGCAACAGGGCTTGAACTCGTTACATATGGATAAGTTCCATGATCTATGTCAAGCATTGTTCCCTGAGCACCTTCAAAAAGAATTGTTTTATTCTTTTTCAAAGCACTACTTACAATTTCTGCTGTATCTTTTATGTAAGGAGAGAGAATTTCCGCATATTTATTACAGAAAGCAATTATTTCTTCCTTTGTATATGGTTTAAGTCCGTATATTTTTTCTAAAATTTCATTTTTTTGCGGTAATATAACATCCAATTTGTCGTTTAAAGCTTCATTGTCGAGCAAATCTTCCACTCTTATTCCGATTCTATTGAATTTATCGGTATAAGTTGGACCGATCCCTCTGTTTGTAGTTCCAATCTTTTTGCTGCCGAGTGATTTTTCGCTGCTTGCATCAATATCAAGGTGATAGGGTAGTGTAATATGTGCTAATAAGCTAATGCATAAATTTTCGGTATTTATGCCCCTGCGTTTAAGATCATCCAGCTCTTTTACAAGAACTTCCGGATTAATAACCGTTCCCGGCCCGACAATACAAATTTTACCGTGATATAAAATACCTGAAGGGATAAGATGGAATTTATAGGTTTCTCCATTTGCAACTACTGTATGTCCTGCGTTACATCCGCCTTGATATCTAATTATTACTTCTGCATATTCTGATAACAGATCGGTAATTTTAGCTTTACCCTCGTCGCCCCATTGAGCTCCGACTACGACAACATTAGCCAAGATTGGTTCTCCTTAAGTAATTTATTCAAATATAAAGCTGTATCTTTAATACCAATAAATACAGCCATATTAAGGCATTTTATTGCCCAATGTAGTATAGAATAATAGGTACTTACTGTCAAACATGAGTTAAAGATTTTTACTGTATTATTTCAACTTTGAAGTTATATTGTAAATTTTCATTAAATGATTTCTTCAAATAAGTAATTTTTTATATCTACTAATATAATATATATGTGGGATTAGTAGAGGAAAAAAATAATGCAAAGTTTATTTACAGGTTTAAATCAAACTAAATACAGTAATTATTTACCACAACAAAGGCAGAATAAGAATATTAATACTAATTTAAATTATACTGCAAGACCAATACAGGATTATTCTAATATTAATTTTACCGGTAAATTCGCTCCATCAGCAATTGATAGTTTTGCTGAACAAGTATTTGTGGAGTTAGGGAAAATGTCAAGACAGCAGCAAGATCATTTACATTATACTTTACAAAATTTAAATCCAAAACGTGCTTGTTCCAAGCGTATTCTTGACAATTTAGATGAAGAACAAAAAATCAGATTGCCCCAATTATTGAAAGTTCCTTTTAAAATGATGAATAAAGAACAAAGGACAGAATTTGTTGATATAGTACATTCATCCTTAGCTAAAAAAGAACCGGCGCAACATAAAAAATTGATTAGATTGTTACCTGACTATATAGCGGATATTTTACCGGTTAAAATTTAACTTATTTTGCAGAATATGCTGTTTCCAATTTATTGTTTATCTCCTGGGCAAGCACCTGTTTTGCCTTTGCAAGCTGCGGATCATAATGTTTGATAAAATCTTTTTCAGTTATTTTGACTTTATAATCAGGTTGAATACCTTTTTTATTAATATCTGTTCCATTAGGAGTAAGATATTTTGCAATGGTGATATTCAATCCTGAGCCATCAGGCAGGCTGATTATTTTTTGAACAAGTCCTTTTCCAAAAGATTTTTCTCCAACCAGAATGGCTCTTTTGTGATCTTTTAAAGCACCGCTTAAAATTTCACTTGCACTTGCTGAAGCCTGATTTATTAGCACTATAACAGGCTTACTTGTATATATATCGTAAGGCGCAGCATTTATAGTTTCTTTATACCCACTTTTATCGACAATACTGACTATTGCACCTTTCTTTATGAACATATTGGCTATAAATACAGCATTTGGTAAAAGCCCACCATAATTTCCTCTTAAGTCAATAATAATCCCTTTTGCATTTTTGGTTTTTTCAAGAGCCTGAGCGGTTTCAATTGATGTGTCATTACTTATAAAGCTAAGTATATGAATATAAGCATATTTATTATCCAAAATTTTATATTCAACACTTTTTATGTTTATTTCTTTTCTTAAAATATCTTTGTATATATGACTTTTATTTCTTTGAAGTTCCAGAGCTACTTTGGTTCCAGCTTTACCCCTGACTATATCAGCTACTTGTTTTATATCCAGACCTTTTGTAGAAATATTATTAACTTTAAGAATTATATCGCCTGCTTTTAAACCAGCTTTTAATGCCGGAGTTCCTTCAATAACATGCACGATTACTGTGCGGTTGTTTTTTGTAGCTATATGGACACCTATTCCAAACAGCCTTGCATCAATATTTCTGTCCTGTTCATCAAAATCTGAAGGTCGTAAGAACCTTGTATAAGGATCATTAAGGCTTTCAAGCATTGTTTCAATAGCTACATAAGCATCTTCTTTTGTTTTGATCCGGTCATAATATCTATCTTTCCATTTTTCCCAATCCTGATGATTGAAAGTTTCATCTAAGTATTCATTTTTTATAACTTTCCACGATTTTAAGAAAATACCTTGCGGTGATTTTCTAAAACTGCCGACAGATGACAGAACATTCTTTACAGGTTGTTGTGGTTGATGACTTTCCTTAAAACCACAACCATAAATAGATAGTGATAATAATATAGTTATTATTGTAATATATATTGAATATTTGGTATTCTTCATTAAGTTAACCAGATTCTTATACAATCTCCGCCCTTTTAATTAAACAATCATTTAATTTTTTAAATAATTTAAGGCTCTCTCTGTGATCCTCTGTAAATTTATAGCTGATTTTATTAGTTAAGTAATCCTCAATAAAAATTTTATCTATTTTTAGATTATTAGATGCTGAACTTATTATTTCATTAAAATACATATTTAAACCAGATTCAACTGCTTTATCGAGTACACTTTTTATCCATATAAAATCAGTATTATTACTCATTATCCATTCTGACCGGGCTACCCAGGTACCGAATACCATAGGTAAGTTTGTCATTTTATACCAATATTCTCCAAGGTCATATATTAAATATTTATTTCTGTATAAAATATTGCAACATAATGCAGGATCTCCGATGTATAAAACCGCATCATATGTACCATCAAGAAATTTTTCAAGTGATTCTTCATAGGTATGAGTTGAAAATTTTATACTGTCAATATTTATACCATTTTCGGAAAGGAGGACTTTTAGGAGTGCAATCGAACTAGCTGATGTATAGGGAACGGCAATATTTTTGCCTGAAAGTTCGTTCATTTCATAGTTTGAAAATAAAATAACGCTATCCACTTTGCCAATCGAGCTAATGCAAATATTATCCATTAAAGTATATTTATCCTGATTATTTAGATATTCAATTGATGATATTGGTGCAATATCTATTTTTGCATCAATCATCATTTTATTTATTTCAGTAGGACAGCCATCATAAAGTGTCAGACCTTCCAGATACCACTTATTGAGAGAATAATTTACGGGAAGGCAGTTTGTAAAGTTTATAAGACCAAGATTTATATCTTTTTGACGCATTAATATTCCTCAATAATATTATAAATAGTATCTCTTTCCACAGGAATCTTATTTGATTTTTTAATAAGATTAATCAGTTCTTCTTTATAAATAGTTTGTCCTGTAGTTGCTCCAGCTGAATGGGTTATTTTCTCTTGTATAACTGTGCCATCAAGGTCATCTACTCCAAATGACAAACTGATTTGTGCTAATTTTATTCCGATCTGAATCCAGAATGCTTTAATATGAGGAATATTATCAAGCATTAGTCTTGAAATAGCATATTCTTTTAGTATCTCTATACCTGTTGGTTCGTCATAAATATGTAATTCAGTATTTTCATAGTGACATATTAAAGGAATAAACGTCATAAATCCGCCTGTCTTATCCTGTGTTTCACGTAAGGCAAGCATGTGATCAATCTTGTCTTCATTAGTTTCACCAATACCTGTTAACATTGTAGCATTGCTCTTTAATCCAAGCGAATGAGCTATTCTCATTATTTCAAGCCATTGTTCACCTGAAATTTTTTCAGGACAAACCTCTTTTCTGATTCTCTCTGCAAATATTTCAGCGCCACCTCCGGGAAGTGACCCAAGACCTGCATCTTTAAGCTGTAACAGGACTTCTTTTATACTTAAATTTGATATTTTAGACAAGTAATCAATTTCAACTGCAGTAAATGCTTGAATGTGAGCATTTGGTAGAGTTTGTTTACAGCTTTTTAAAAGTGCGACATAGTATTCAAGATCACATTTTGGATTTAATGCTGAAACAATATGTAATTCTTTAGTATTTTTATCAATTTCGCTGTTTATGTATTTAATAGCATCGTCAAGTGAATATATAAAGGATCCGGATTCGTTTTCCTTTTTGCGATAGGCGCAAAATTTACATTTTCCTTCACAAATATTTGTGATATTTAGATGATGATTATTAATCCAATAAACAAAATCATTCATTTTATCTTCATTATTAAGTCTGAGTCTATTCATTCTTGCAAGATCTGCAAGTGCTCCTATATAAAGGATATCAAATGACTCATATAATTTAATGCCGTCTTCTTTTGAGAGTCTCTGATTATCAATAATTTTGCGATAAATTTCGTATAATTCCTTGGAAGAATTATGATTTTCATGAATTAGATCTAACGTTAATGGCATTTTATCTCACTTTATTCTTAATATTGATTTAATATTCTTTGCCCTGACTGGATACATTTCTATAAGTCGTTTACTTAGGAATTCCGGTAGGTATTAAACGATATCCCCCTCCGTATATTGTTTCAATGTATTTTTTATTCGGGTTAGATTTTTCCAGTTTGGTTCTTAAGTGTCTAATATGAACTCTTATAGTTTCTATATCATCATCAGGAGAATAACCCCATACTTCCTTTAAAAGAGTACTGGCAGGAACAGCCTGTCCGTGTTTTTGAACCAGACTATTCAGTATTTCAAATTCTATTGGAGTTAATTTTATATCCTGATCATTTATTTTTACTGTCAAATTCTCAGGAATTAATGTTATATCACCAACTGATAATATTTCAGGAATGCAAAGCGATTCAGGCAAGGATTTTGACCTTCTAAGAAGAGCTCTGACTCTTACTTTTAGCTCATCAAGTTCAAAGGGTTTAACTAAATAATCATCTACACCCGAATCAAATCCCTGAACCTTATCTTGAAGCATTCCAAGTGCTGTCAGCATAAGAATAGGAATATCCTTTGTCGTTTTATTTTGTCTTATTCTTTGAGCCACTGTATAACCGTCAACTTCTGGCATCATAATATCCAGAATAATTAATTCAGGAAGTTCCTGCTGTGCAATAGCAAAACCTTTGATTCCATCAGTACTTGTTATAACATTATGACCTAAAAGTTCAAGATTAACTTGTAAAAGCTCAAGAATTGATATATCGTCGTCTATTACAAGGATTTTACTCACTAATTTAACCTCCTCGAAACATAGAGTTTAATTGGATGTATAGTAAACGATCTACATAACTTTCCATAAAAACTTGAATTAAAAATCCTTTTCGACATGAATGAGCTTTTTAAAAAGAAAACTCATCGTTTCCTTTTTTAACGCTCCCGCTTCGCTTCGTCATCCGAGCCGATACGGATTTTTACAAATTATTATTATGTAAAGTTATTTCGGTCTCTCAGCATATAATGTTTCTTTCAAATAACAGAAATATTATACATCCAAAATTTATAGACATTCCAATATTATCTGTTAAATAATAACAGATAAACTTTTTTTAACAGATAACCCTTTAGTTTATGTACTTAAACATTTGTCCTTTGTATTTTTCTGTTTTGCCCTCTGG
Organism: Candidatus Gastranaerophilales bacterium; assembly: GCA_028689995.1. Lineage (GTDB taxonomy): Bacteria > Cyanobacteriota > Vampirovibrionia > Gastranaerophilales > UBA9579 > JAQVCB01. Next base: position 11,478 of record JAQVCB010000023.1, on the reverse strand, counting down.
TGATAAAATGAACTGTTTTATGTATGGATAATTATCAGCATAACTCTCCATAATGAGTAAAAATCCCGAATTAGGATCAATGCCGATAACTTCAAGCCTCCTTAACAGCTTCTTTCCATCAATTGAAGTAACCTCATAAGTACCAGAGTCAAGATAATTCCGCTGAGCCTGTGAAAGTTTTAAAGGGTCATCACTATGCAATGCTGACTTTTGACTTAATACTTTCATACACTTTACCCCCATATATTTAAAAACATGCTTTTTAAATTTGTTGATAGCGTTTTGAAGCAGATTAGTTATTGTTTTTATAATATAATGTCTATTTATCGTATTACTTCATAAAAAAATTATTTAAAATACGTATCAAATTGTAATAATGTTTAAAAAAACTTAACAAATATAAAAAAGAAATACATAAGATATTAATGAAAACTTTTACTCAAAGACTGATGCATAACTACCAAAATATCGTTTTTTTATATCCAGCCTACAGCCACTATGACCGATCAAAACCTACTCTGTACGACTTTCGCTTTTACAAAGGTCGACCACAAATCTTTGCTTTTAAACAAAGATTATATTTATCTTACTGTATATTAATTAATTTGATTCAAAATAGTCACAAATGGATTTTGGATCTTTTTTCAGGCTAAATTTTTTAAATAATATAGATATTACACTTTTTGACTGAATAATATTACATTTTTTCCTTAGACTTGCTCTTTCAATCAGCATTCGATTATATTTTATACTTGCTTCTTCTGAAAAATCTGCATTTTCTCTGAGCTGACATATTTGGTAAGTTAGATCATTAATAGAATTCTTGATTTTTCTGGTGGGTATGTTTTTTATTCTAGCGGATTGATTTTTCATTTTGCCGTTTTTATCCCTTAATCATTTGTGTACATTTCTACTTTTTTGCATATAAACAATTACAAAATAGTAATAATATTTCTATTCTGAATTACTGTTAAATCTTCTGCTTTGCTTAAATCATATTTTACAAGAACAATATGTGGGTTATTAATCTAATAAAGTGGGTTGATTGTTTTGGAATTTTTCTATTAAAATAATATAGTAGATTCACAGGTTTTTGTTCCTCTAAATAATTGAACCCATGCCCTGATTTCCTACATTAAAAAAAGTAGTTACTTAATAAAGCAAATATAAATTTATAAAGATCATTAAAAATGAATGAAAAAATTAAAATATTAATAGTAAGATTAAGCGCGATTGGTGACGTTATACACAGTCTACCCATACTAAATGCACTGAAAAAAAAATTCCCTGAAGCAAATATATCATGGGTAGTAGAAGATAAAGCTGCTGATATTCTTTTAAATAATCCTTTGATAGATAAAGTATTTATTATTCCTAAAAAAAGATGGAAAAAAGAAGGTTTCTCTTTTAATAATATTAGAGAATTCTTTGATATTATCAGTTCAATTAGAAAAGAAGAATTTGATATTGCTATTGATCTTCAGGAACTTTTTAAAAGCGGTATTATTACATATTTAAGCGGTGCAAAACGACGTATTGCACATGCAAAGACCAGAGAATTTGCAGATATTTTTATAAACGAAAAGTTAGAAGCTCACGATATTTTTGATCCAAACAAAATGATAATAGAAAGATATCTTGAACCTGCAAAATATCTTGGTGCATCAATTGACGAAATAAAATTTTCTTTGCCTCCTGTAAATGCTGAAACCAAAGCTTATATTGATAATCTTTTACAGAATATTGATAAATCAAAACCGGTTATAGTATTTTCTCCTGCTACAATCTGGCCGACAAAGCATTGGATTGAAAGTTACTGGAGTGAGCTTCTTGAAAAGCTTTCTTCTGATAATAATATTATATTTATTGGATCTGAAAATGATAATGCTTTGATAAACCGTATTACAGCAAAGATAAATACACAAAACTATATTTCTATTGCAGGTAAGACAACCCTTCTGGATTTAATAGAACTTTTTAACAGAACTAACATCCTTGTAACTCCCGATACAGGTCCTGCTCATATAGCAAATGCTACCGAAAAGCCAATAATTATAAGTATATTTGGTGCAACAAGTTACAAGCGCAGTTCACCTTATGGAGAGAAACATGTTGCTTTTTCTGCAAATCTGCCATGCCAGCCCTGTTTTAAAAGAAAATGCACGAAAAAGAATCCAATGGAATGTATGAAAAAAATAACTCCTGATAAAGTATTGGAAACTATTCTTCACAAAATATAAATTATTTTTTAATTGTTATATAATTTAATAAGAAATAACCATAGGTAAAAATAATGTCCTTTAATTTTTATAAAGATTTTATCAGTAAAGCAAAAAGCTTTGGAAATAAAATTGGTGAACTTGAAAATACCGTTCAGGATGAAAAATTTAAATTTAAAGAAGTTTTTGAAAGAAATATTATTCTTGAAAAAGAGATTTCAGAAAGGACCGAAGAACTAAATCAGGCTAATAAAAGTCTATTAACTCTACAACATATATGGAGTACAATGAATTCCGAAGAACCTCTTACAGGAGTTCTTTCGACAGTCATTAGAGGGTTGGTTGATGGTGCTGGGTATATTTATTCTTCAGTACTACAAATTTATGAAAATAATGAAAAATCTGAGCTTAGAATTAGAGCACTTACTGAAAACGCTTATGCTATAAAAGTACAAGAAATACTAGGAAAAATAGTCCTAACTTACAGTATTAATCTGGAAAATGAAAATAATATTTTTGTTCAGGCTTTAAAAAGCAGGAGTATAAAAAGTACAAAAAGCTATAGACAGGTGTATCATGGATCCGATCCAAAATTAACCGATGAACAGATCGAATGTTTGGATGCTCTACTTGCAGGAAGATTAATAACGATCTTACCTTTAATTGCAAATGATAAACCATTTGGTTGTCTTTTTGTTATTTCAATAAGAAATGAAATTAGCGATACAGAGAAAAATTTCTTGAATTTATTTGCCGGACAAACAGAGCTTGCTATTACTATAGCCGGATTATTTGAAAAAATTAGAAATCAAGCTAATACTGACGGACTTACAGGCCTGTATAACAGAAGATATTTCGATCAGTGCCTTGTTTCAGAAGCTGATCGTTCGATGAGACTGAGACAGCCATTTACCCTAATTGCTCTTGACCTTGATCATCTCAAACAGATTAATGATACTCATGGACATTCTACAGGAGATGTGGCAATTTGTCATATAGGTAGTGTCTTAAAACAAAACGCAAGATCAATCGATATACCATCACGGTCTGGAGGAGAAGAATTCGCAATTATTTTGCCCGGTATTGATATTGAAGGCGGAATGATAGCAGCAGAAAGACTTAGAATTGCAATTGAAGCTGGTTCAATTGAAGGTCCCGGCAAAGTTACAGCAAGTATAGGTGTTGCAACATTTTTGAAACACACTGAATCAGTAGGTGAACTTTTGGAACTGGTTGATCAGGCTATGTACAAAGCCAAAAGAAATGGCAGAAATCAGGTTCAGCTTGCTACAAAAGAAGAAAATATAGACTGGCGCCAGCTTGCTATGGAAACATTTGCTGAAATTATAACTAAACAACGTATTCCGCTTGCACCGGCAATTGCAAATGATTTAATCAAAAAATTTAAAACCCCTCCAACAAGTGAAGATGCTTTGACAGATTTTCTTTACTATATTACTGATTCTCTTTCGAAAACATATCAGCCTTTAAATAAAAAGGGCCATACAAGAGAAAAAGTTGAAATTGCAACAGAGATTGCTGAAAAACTTAATTTAATTCAGTCTGAAATTGATAAATTAAAAATGGCAGTATTGCTTTATGATATCGGCAATTTAATGATGCCGGAGAATATTCTTTTAAAACCGGGGAAATTAACTGAAAAAGAAAAAACTAAAATACAGGAACATCCCATTATTGCAGCAAGAGAAATTTTAAAACCCATTCTGTCAGCAAATCACATTATTTCAGTAATTGAGCATCATCATGAAAATTGGGACGGAACAGGATATCCTTCAAATTTAGCAGGTAAAGATATACCTGTGGCATCAAGAATTATACTTATTATTGATGCATATTTTGCTTTAATCAGCGATAGGCCTTACAGAAAATCTATGACTCATAAAGAAGCGATAAAAATTCTTAAAGAAGGTGCTAATACTAAATGGGACAGTGAAATTTTAAATCTATTTATAGCAGCAATAGAACAAAAACAAAAAAAACCAGTCTAATTAAATTGGCTTTTGATTATCTTTATGTAAAAATTAAAGATAATAGAAGAGATCAAAAAAGCATTTTTCTTAGATTAACCTAATATAAAAATAGCTATAAAGTGATTTCGACAGTCGATAAAGTATTATTGACCGTTTATTTGTATTTAATGACATACAATTTATAATTAAGGATTAATTTTTATGAGTGATATAAGTGAAATAAAAGATATTATTAAAAAAATTAGAAATATTGCTATAATAGCACACGTTGACCATGGTAAAACTACTCTGGTTGACAGTATGTTAAGACAGAGCGGCATATTTAGAGATAATGAAGTAGTACAGGAAAGAGTTCTCGATTCAAACGATCTTGAAAGAGAACGAGGAATAACAATTTTATCTAAAAATATATCCATCAGTTATGAAGATACTACTATTAACATTGTAGATACTCCTGGACATGCCGACTTTGGTGGTGAGGTAGAAAGAGTTCTTGGTATGGTAGATGGAGCTCTGCTTGTGGTAGATGCAGCCGAAGGCCCTATGCCTCAAACAAGATTCGTTCTTTCTAAAGCCTTACAGCTTGGAATTAAAATTATTGTCGTTATAAATAAAATAGACAGGCAGGGCGCGGAACCACATGCTGCACTTGATAAAGTTTTTGATCTTTTTGTAGAACTTACAGAAAATCCTGATCTTCTTGATTTTCCTGTAGTTTACTCAGACGGATTAGTCGGAATCGCAAAATATGAACTGGAAGACGAAAGTGAAGATCTTGACCCTCTATTTAAAACTATTATAAAATCAATTAAGCCTCCAAAAGGACAAGTTGATAAGACTCTTCAGTTTCATGTAACTACACTTGATTATAATGATTATGTCGGAAGAATTGCAATTGGACGTATTCATAATGGAGTTATAAAAAATAATGAACAGGTAAGCCTTATAAACAGAGAAGGACAAGTTTTAAGGAAAAAAGTTACTAAACTCCTCGGATTTAAAGGATTAAAAAGAGTTGATATTGAAGAAGCCTATGCAGGAGATATTGTTGGCATAGCTGGATTTCCTGAAATACAGATAGGAGAAACTATTTCTTCTCTCTCTGATCCAGAAGCACTTCCTTTAATTGATATTGATGAACCTACACTTAAAATGAATTTTTCTGTAAATGACAGTCCTTTTGCCGGTACAGAAGGTAAATTCGTTACTTCAAGACAGCTCAGAAAGAGATTATTTCAAGAATTGGAAAAAAACGTAAGTCTCAGAGTTGAAGAAACTGAGAGTACAGATATATTTAGAGTCAGCGGTAGGGGAGAACTGCATCTCAGTATACTTATTGAAACAATGAGAAGAGAAGGATACGAATTTCAGGTAAGCAAACCTGAAGTTATTTTCAAGGAAAAAAATGGAGAAACTTTAGAGCCTTTTGAAAATCTTATAGTTGATGTACCTGATGCAAATGCAGGCGGAAGTATTGAAAGACTAGCTCCAAGAAAAGCTGAAATGATTGACATGAAATCCAATGGCTTAAGGACAATAATGAATTTTGCTATACCTGTTAGGGGATTAATTGGATTCAGAAGTGAATTTATAAGAATGACAAAAGGTGAAGGTATAATGTATCACACATTTAAAGAGTATCGTCCTTTCGCCGGAGAAATTCCTAATTATAAAAATGGATCTTTGATAGCACATGAACCCGGTGAAGTTATTCCTTACGCCCTTCAACAGCTTGAAGACAGAGGTATTTTCTTTGTTAAGCCAAAAACAAAAGTATATAGAGGTATGATAGTTGGTGAAAATACACGTCTACAGGATTTAATACTTAATGTATGCAAAACTAAAAGGCTGACAAATGTAAGAAGTTCAACATCTGATATTGCAACTGTAATCTCTCCTCCAAGAGATTTATCACTAGAGGATTGTCTGGAGTATATAAAAGAAGATGAACTTGTAGAAATCACTCCACAAAATATAAGAATGAGAAAAGCAAATTTAACAGGTTTAAAATAATTACCTCAACTATATTAACAATTATTAAATTAAATTAAATTTCATCTAACCTACTCTCAGAGAGTATGTTAGATGAAATTACCAAATTTTTTCATTATTTATTGACAAAAAATAAATGGTCCTTTTTTTATAAATAAGAGAGATTTATATTTATAAAATAAAGGAATAGCAAGATGATTAAAAATGTTCAGTTATTCAAACAAACCTATCAAACAAATAATTTATCTAACGCACAGAATTTTCAGAATCAATCAAAGCAAATACCAAATATACAGCTTCAAAGAATACCTGTAACAGATTATATTTCTTTTGGAGCGAAATTAAATACAGCTAATACAATTATAAAAAATCTTAATTTAACAGGTGATCTAAAAAAACTGGTTCAGGATTTTCAGGGAAATGAAAATATGAACATTATACTTGAACAAGTAAATAATAATAACTCAAGAAAAGGAAACAAAGGCAATGTTTTACTTCTTTCGGCAATTAATGAACTTGTTAAAGAATATAAATTAATAATCACAAATTACAGCGAAGCTCTTGTATCAACAGTTGTTAACCCATCAGTAAAACAAGGAGCTATTAAAAAGATAATGCAGCAATCTTACAGTGCTTCAGGCATAAAGCCTGTTGATATATGGCTTCAAACTAAATTGGGAATAAATGAACCTGTTAAACTCAGTTCAAAGAAAAAGTTGGAAAAAATAAGAGAATATTTGGGTTCTCCTAGTGGAAATCCAACAGTTTTAATTCATGATCTTAAAAATATTTGTTATAATCATTTGCTAAATTCAGCAGAAATAAATGAAAATCTTAATAATATCGCACAATCAAAAAGCAAAAGTTCTGATGAATCACTGTTAAATCTTTGTGAAAAATTAAAAGATAATAAATATTTTCAGGAAATGAGTCAAATCAGCTCTAATAATACTAGTGCTGGAAAAAAAGTTAATAATATGTTAATCGGTACAATTAATGAAATTGTAAATAGTCACAAACGTGATGCAGAAAACTTTTTTACTCAATATGTCCGAGCACTTAAATATCAGGATGGTGCTTCTAAATACATGAAAGACTCTATTCCAATACAAGGATTTGGTAAAATTAAACCCGTAGACAACTGGTTCAGAGAAAATCTAAATCTTAACCCGGATGAAATGACTAATAGAAAACAATTATATACTTTTAGAAAACAAACCCGAAACAATGCAAAAAAAGCAGTCGATGATTTCACCAATCATTACAATGAAAGTATAATCATACCCAGCTTTGTTAACCATCACTTAGAAAATATCTTAAAAAACTTACCTGCACAAGTCAGAAAAAATTGAAGCATCATAATATTTAGTGCTTTATCCTCAACAAACAATAAAGTTATTCAAAGAGTTCTTCTAGAGATGCCCCTTCCTGATCTCTTGCAAGTTCCAGCATTTTGTATGTCATATAAGCTCCAAGAGCAATACCTTTGGGATCCAGTTCGGTGCTATTTGCTGCTTCAATAATTGCTGAATTTACTTCAGGATTTTCTTCCTTTATATAATGTATCATTTGCTTTCTCCAGCTATTAACATCCTGAAGAGCTTCATTAACAATGTTTTCTCTAATTTCTTCTGTTATTATCGGTAACAATTTTACTACCTCTTTATTTATGCATGCTTTAAAGGATTATATGAAAATTCATTATATTATGCACATTTGATAAGAAAGCTTAACAAATGTAAAAGAGCACAAAAAAGCAGACTAAATAAGCCTACTTTTTTAAATTCTTAAAAAATTTTATTCGCTTTCGCCAGGATAGTCTATTTCCATAACATCTTCAACAGGAGTTGGCTCTTCTTCTATACCAAGACCTTCAAGCGGATTAGTTCTAATAGACCTTCCTGCTCCCTGCATCTTGCTTTTGCCTTTAATGATTTTTTCTTTATGTTTTTTAACCTGTCTGTCAATTTTATCAGCAATGAGATCAATCGCTGCATACATTGATTCAGCTTCTTCTTTAACATGAATTTTGGCACCATTCAAAAGACAGCTTGCTTCGGCAAAGTGATTATTTTGAACACTGGGATTTTTTACTACGGAAAGGGTAACTTCCATATCCATAATTTGACCATTATGTTTTTGTATTCTGCCGACTTTCTCGTCTACATATTCTCTTATTGCAGGTGTTATTTCGATATTACGACCATTTATTACCAGACGCATTAATCGTCCTCCTTTTTATATCCATTTCAACTATATGATTATAACTAATAATTTGTAATCTTTAAACCTTTTTTATAAAAAATTAAGTATGAGGTTACAGAAAAATTTAATTTTAATGATAAATCATGATTTGTTCCGTAACCATTATTGAGATCGTGAAATGCAAAAACAGGTTCAATAACAAGATAGTCTAGTATATAGCTGAATAATGATTATCTTTTTGCAACTTCTATTCAATAGAAATATACGTTTTGTCATATTTATCCGATTTTTATTGAATCAATCAAATTATCTGTTATCCTTCTATAAAGGATAATAAAGTAAGGAGTTTTTTATGCAGGCAAGTTTAGATTTAAATCATCTTTTCTCAGACGGAGTAAAATCAATTGAAACATATATAATGTTTAGAATAAAACAAGAGACACAGAGACTTAAACCAGAACTTATGGTCAAAAACAGGGCACCTATTAATTTAAGTATCGGTGCTCCTGTTAAAGCCCCACCGGAATTCGTTATAAATGCACTTAAAAATGCTCTTAGCGAACCGGGATTTCATTTATATTCATCTCCCAAAGGTGAACCATATTACTTACAAGCAGTAGCAGCAAGAATGAAAAAAAGATTCGGTGTTGAACTTGACCAAAAAACAGAAATTTGCTCATTGATCGGTTCAAAAGAAGGACTTGCTCATTTATTTAATACATTAATTAACCCTGTTAAGAATGAAAAAGATAAAGATATTATATTAATTCCTGATCCCGGTTATGCATCATATCAGGAACAGATAAAGGTAGCAGGCGGTAAATCATTCCCAATCCCCCTGAATGCACAAAATAATTATATGCCTTCACTTGAAAAAGTAGTAGAAAACTTGAAAAAAGAAGGCTTGTCACCCGATAAAATTAAAGCTGTAGTAATTAACTATCCAAGCAACCCGCTTGGCGCTGGAGCAACAAGGGAATATTTAAAGGAAGTTGTAGATTTTGCAAGATCGAGAAACATTCTTTTAGTGAGTGACCTTGCCTATGCTGATGTCTATTTTGAAGGAGAAGAACCTCCGGCAAGTATTCTTGAAATTGAAGGAGCAAAAGATGTTGCAGTAGAATTTCACAGTCTCAGTAAACCGTACAGCATGACCGGATGGCGTGCAGGCTGGATTTGTGGAAACAATCTGACTGTTTCTATGATTGCAAAAATTAAATCTACATACGATTCCGGTATATTCAAAGCAATTCAAAGAGCTTCCGCCGAGATTTTAACCTCAGAAGAAGGAGATAAATATATTAAGGAAGCCAATAAAGAATATCAGAAAAAGCAGGAAATTATGATTAAGGGAATTAAAGAACTTGGATGGGATATAGATAATCTTCTGATTCCAAAGGCAACCTTTTACTTATGGCTTCCAATTCCATCAGAATATGCAACATCTGAAGAATATACACAAAAACTTTTAGAAAAATCCGGCATCGTTGCAGTACCAGGTTCAGGTTTTGGTAAATATGGAGAAGGCTTCTTCAGAATGTCTGTTGTAGCATCAGACGAAAACCTGTACGAAGTAATTGACAGAATGAAACAGGACGGATTTTACTTTAAAAAGTAAAATTAAAAATTACAAAAAAATAGCAATTTTTAATAAACAGATAACTTTATACTAATATGTTATCTGTTTATTGTCGGGAAAAATATGAATTCAGTAAATTTTAATTCATCCATATCATTTGAAGGAATTAAACCTACTATCAGAGTTGGTGAAGAGGTTGTTAGATCAATCAGAAAAGATCTTCCAGGTTTGAAATCCTGCACAATGATTGTTACAAAAATGGAACAGCATGAAGATAATATTAAATATGATGAAGTAAGAAATAAATTATATAATTTGATCAAAAAAAAGCTTCCCGGTATATCATATTTTAGAAAATGCGGATATATTCTTAATGACAAACTAAAAGAACGGGTAATAAGATTAGGTAATGCGGATTGCGAAGTACATTCTGATATAGTCAAACTCGAACTTACTAAAAGAGGCGAGAACGCTAATCTGGTAGAATTTAATATTATTGATACTGAATCAGGAAAAAGACCTTATAATAGAAGATCCTGTAATGATCATTCTTTTGTAGTTCTGGGAATGAAAAAAGATGCAAGTTTTAAAGATCCGAAGACATGGGGAACTAAAGCAGTTATAGTTGATTCATGGGCAGGAATTGTCGAAAATGCTTTTGATGCAATTGAAAGATATAAACTCATGATCAAATTTGATCCTGAAATAGAAGAACTGGTTTTTAAAAAAGTTATAAATTAATTAAATTCGAACTTAAGTGCTTGTCTTTTGTAACACTATATTAAAATTTGATTTTAAACTCTGAAAAAAAAGCAATTTTTCATATTGATGTCATTTATATAATTATCAAAAACAGAATATAAACATACTGTTTGATAATAACTATATAAAGAAAGGGGAAATTTATGTTAGTTAATGGTGTTAATAGTTATCAAAATCAGGTAACATTTGCCGGCAAAGGGGCAGTATTAAGAAACAGTCAAAAACAGATCTCCGATGTAGTAGAAGTACTTAAAATGTGTGAAGGAAGTAAAGTTACTGGACTAACTAATGACGTACTAACAAAAGTTAATAGAATTTTAAAATCTGATAGAAAGAAATCACATCTAAAAACTTTGGCGTAATTATCAATTTTAGATTCCGTAACAAGTTTTGTGTAAACCTTAAATTTGAGAGATTAGAGAAATTTTTCTAATCTCTCTTCAAAATATATCAGAATTTGGTTGAATATCAAGCTCCAATTTGGAATTGGCATAGTCCATTTTTTCGTAATATCCTGTGAAACCAAGTAAAGGAGCTTAAAGAGAGATTCATCTGACGTAAAAGAATTCTTTGTTTTGGTGATTCTTTTAACTCCGTTATTAATATAGTGATCCCCAAAAATCAGACAAAAAAGATAGGTGGGAAACTGCTCAAAAAAATCTTGTAAAATAGAAATAAAAAAGGAGCAGAAAATGAAAAAGAGAAAAAATCATTCACCGTCTTTTAAAGC
>JAQVCB010000022.1 GCA_028689995.1 Candidatus Gastranaerophilales bacterium | reverse complement strand
TTTTTAAGTCGCCATTCAAGAGGTTAAATTTAATTGTCCCTGAACCATCAAGTTGTTCTTCTGATAAAGGATTTGTATTATTCCCCAGAATTAATCTGCCATTAAGTTTAAATTTAGACAATGAAGGCAAAGAAACGTTGTTTGTGACTTGTTCTTTTTGTTTAATAAAACTGAATGATGTGGATTCTTTAATTAAGAAAATAATAACAATGCAAACCAACAGAAAAAATAAGAGAAGCAAAATATTTTGCGGATATTTTCTTAAGTTTTTCATTAATTTGAATAATCCTTATTTTATATTTGTTTAGAAATTAAAATGGTGGCTGATATTTATTAGAATACTGCATCTAAAGTTTTTTAGCAGGTATATTTCATATTTTAATTTACCATGAAAAAAGCGATCTAAGAGTGAAATATGATCTAAAAAGAACGAATTTGTTAATAATATGAATAATAGTAAATAATAATATAAGCTATAATTCAGTAAATATCGAACAAAATAAACTAATCATTTTTTTTATAATAACATGCCGGTAAATTAAATAAACTGATTTTCAATCTTGGATTATATTTCAGCAAGTATTACGAATTGTAAAGATTTAAGATCCAGACATTATAAAACTGTCAACTTTTTCAAAATTCAGGTTTTTAAGCATATTGGGAAAAGATAAATCAATCAGAGGTTACGGGGTTACTAAAGAACTGGTATATTAAAATAAATTAAGGGTTAATCAAAATTCAGGAGGTTTGTTTAAATGCCTGACGATAGGCCATCAGGTTTATCAGGTAGCAGTGGGTATATAAGATTTAATGGCATGGATAATTCAGGTATAATTCCGGGAATACCTGATAAAAAAAGATCCAGAGACCAACACCAGCAATCTGATGAAGATAAGAATAAAGAAAATAAAGACGAACTAAAAAGTTCTGAATATGTGGACAGAAGTGCACAACTCAGTGCTACATTAGATTCTCTCGCTATGCTCAATGTAGCAGATGTACTGAAAAATAAATCTAAAAATACTAACATTCCTAAAAATAACAAACAGGAAACAGAAAATAAATCTCGTTAATTTTTTAGGTAAATTTTCTAGCCTAATTTTAGAGTTTTATATTATACTAGAATTAGGATAAATTAGGACTGAGTTACGTAAAACTTCCGTTAAAAACTGACTGTTTTACTTCAATCACGTTTCGCAGAGATTTTGTTTATAAAGAATAGGCTGGAATATGTCAAAAAATATCGATACAATACCAATAGAGGTTCTTATTTTAACAGTAGATCACGATGTTAAGGGAACCGTCCATGTTGCAAAATATACAAGTTCAAACAGAGAACTAACGGATCTTCTGAATGATAAAGAAAGAAGATTTCTTGCTGTTACAGATGCCGAAATTATAAATAGAAAATCAGGTGGACCTCCAAGAAAATACAATTTTCTTGAAATTCATATGGATTATATTCTTATGGTACACCCTTCAACTCAGGTTTTATTTAAAGAAAGTACCAGAGCACAGGAAGATATAGCGAGATTTAGAGATTTAAGAGAAAAACTTAACAGAACAAAATTTTAAATTTAAAGTTTTATAACAAATAGAACCTGCCTTTAGGCAGGTTCTATTTGTATTTATATATTTGTTTAATTTTAATGTCCTAAGAAATCTTTTATTTCGAACGGAAGTTGTTTTGTATCAATTTTAATACTAGGTCCCATTGTAGTTGTTACATAAACTGACTTTATATAAGTACCTTTTGCCGCTGAAGGTTTAAGTCTAATTACTGCATCAGCCAATGCACAATAATTTTTCATCAATGCTTCTTCAGAAAAACTCATTTTACCCAATGGAACGTGAACCAGACCTTGTTTATCAGCTCTAATTTCAACTTTACCGGCTTTAATTTCTTGAATAGCTCTTTTGATATCAAAAGTAACTGTTCCTGTTTTAGGGTTAGGCATAAGTCCTTTTGGACCTAAGACTTTACCGAGTTTACCTAACATACCCATTGCATCAGGTGTTGCAACAAGAACGTCGAAATCCAGCCAACCGCCTGAAATTTTTTCAACGAGATCTTCTGCTCCGGTAAATTCAGCTCCTGCCTGTTCTGCTTCGGAAATTTTCTCTCCCTTTGCTACAACCGCAACACGTACAGATTTACCTGTACCTGATGGAAGAACTACTGTACTTCTAACTTGTTGATCAGCATGCTTTACGTTGATGCCAAGTCTCATGTGACATTCAAGAGTTTCGTCAAATTTTGAAAGTTCCTTTGAAATATTTTTTAAATTTTTGATTGCTTCAAAACCAAGTGATGGTTGTTCAACATCTTCAAGCATTTCAAGGAATTTTTTTTGTCTGTTTGTTAATTTTGCCATTTTTCCTCCTTGTGGTGATAACGAACAATTTGTTCTTCCACGTTATTGTGTTTACTTCGGTGGGTTAAAGCCCATCCTGCATTTATTCTGCGATAGTAATACCCATATTGCGTGCTGTACCGCGGATCATTTGTTCAGCCGCTTCCTGAGTTGTAGCATTCAAGTCAGGCATTTTTATTTTAGCAATTTCTGCAAGCTGATCTTTAGTAATTGAACCAACTTTTGTATTGTTAGGAACTGCTGATCCTTTTTCAATACCTGCTGCTTTCTTAATTAATATTGCTGCCGGCGGAGTTTTTAAAACAAATGTGAATGATCTGTCTTCATAGACAGTAATCTCTACAGGAATAATTGTGCCTGTCTGATCCTGTGTTTTAGCATTATATTGTTTGCAAAAATCCATAATATTAACACCGTGTTGTCCGAGAGCCGGACCAATTGGTGGCGATGGATTTGCTTTTCCTGCATTAATCTGAAGCTTTATTTTAGCTGCTACCTTTTTTGCCACTGTTCTTACCTTCCTTATTTCGAAATATCATTATTACTTACTGTAACTTATTTGAACGAGTTACTTAAAACTTACACAAAGGCTCATCGCCTTCGTTCCAGTTTTAATTCACTACCGCTTCGCATTTACACTTTTTGTATTTGATTATATTCAAGTTCAACAGGTGTATCCCTGCCAAAAATTGATACTGATGCACGTATTTTTGATTTGTCAGGATAAACTTCTGTAATATCCCCGACGAAATCTGCAAATGGTCCGCTAATAATGCGAACTTTATCTCCAACTTTAACGTCAAGTTCGACTTTTGCGACCTGTACCTGTACTCTGTGAATAATTTTTTTGATTTCTGAATCATGTGCAGGAATAGGCTTCTTTTCTGCTCCGACAAACTTTGTAACGCCGGGAGTATGTCGTACAACATACCAGCTATCATCATCCATTATCATTTCAACAAGAACGTATCCAGGAAAAATCTTTTCTTCTTTATCCTGACGTTTGCCATCTTTTACTTTAGTAACAGTCTTTTGAGGAACTTCAACCCTGAAGATCTTATCCCCCATATTCATAAACTCAATACGTTTTTCAAGGTTAACTTTTACCTTGTTTTCATGCCCTGAATATGTGTGGACTATGTACCATCTTTTTTCATATTTGCGTTCAGTTTCAGCCATTATCTTACCTATCTTGGAATTCTTATTTTAACCAACTAAAAACAAAGTTTTTAAATACCAGATCAAGGATCAACACAATAAGAGTAAATACAACTACAACGCCCAAAACTACCAGAGTTTCGTAAAAAATCTGATTTTTCTCCGGCCATGTTATTTTACCCCATTCAGATTTGACACCTTTCAGGTATGTTTTTATACCTTCTTTAAGTCCTTCTGATTTTTCGGTTAATTCCTTTTTCTTTGTATTACTCACGTTTTTTTCCTTAAACTGCACCTGATTTTGTAGAGAACGCGCCCTGTAGGATTTGAACCCACGACATCCGGTTTTGGAGACCGACGTTCTACCACTGAACTAAAGGCGCATCTACTACTTGGTTTCCTTATGTACCTTGTGTCCATTGCAAAATGGACAGTATTTGTTCATTTCCAGTCTTCCTGGATCATTTTTTTTGTTCTTCGTTGTAGTATAGTTGCGGCGTTTACAGTCACCGCAGGCTAAGATTACTAACCTATCGTTTTTCTTTACACCCATTTTAAATACCTTTTTACATGTCCTGTAGAGTAAATAATAAAATCAAAAATATTCACTGTCAATTTAAAACTATAGAATGCCTTATTAAAAACCATTCTATTTTGAAATTAACGAGCTTCGAAAAGTCTTCAATATCTGCTATTGCAACAATTTTAGCTTTTCTTCATTTTACTGGTATAATTTAAAAATCAACAAATGATAAAATAATTTTAGAAATTTATTGAAATTTTTATTCTATTCTAGTCTAATCAAAATATGAAACATGTTCAAGATAAAAACCTAAAAGAAATTATTCCGGTAAATAAACCTTTAAAAGGTGTGATTGAAATTCCGGCTGATAAGTCTATTTCGCATAGGGCAGCAATTTTTGGTGCTCTTTCAAAAAATAAAATTTCTATAACAAATTTTTCATCAGGAGCTGACTGTAAAAGCACTCTTAATGTTTTAATGCAGTTGGGGATTGGAATTGACTACATTTCTGAAAAAAATATTATTATTTCGGGTAAGGAATTTAATGAACCATGCAATGTTCTGGATGCAGGAAATTCAGGAACAACAATCAGATTAATGACGGGTGTTCTTGCAGGATCAAATTTTTATAGTGTTTTAACAGGAGATCAAAGCCTAAGATCAAGACCGATGGCAAGAGTTATTAATCCTTTAAGAACAATGGGGGCAAATATCTTTGCCAGAGAAAACGATACAAAAGCTCCAATTTCTATTATTGGCTCAAAGCTGTCAGGTATTGACTTTAATTCAACGATAGCAAGCGCTCAGCTAAAATCAGCTATTTTACTTGCAGGAATGTCAGCTGATGGCATGACTTCTGTTACCGAACCGTTTAAGTCAAGAGATCATACTGAAAGACTTTTAAAATATTTAGATGCTGATATTTCTATAAATAATAATACTGTTTCAATTAAAAAAACCGTTTTGGCTCCAAAGGATATAACTATACCCGGTGATATATCTTCGGCTGCTTTTTTCCTTGTTGCAGGCGCAATTATTCCTGATTCAGAGATAACAATTCAGAATGTCGGTCTGAATAGTACAAGAACAGGTATTATTGACGTTTTGAAAAATATGGGAGCGGAAATTACAATATTAAATGAGAGGATTGAATGCGGCGAAGAAGTTGGTGATATTAAGATCTGTTATTCAGACCTAAAAGGGATAATTATTGACAAGGAAATAATACCCAGAGTAATTGATGAGCTTCCGATAATTGCAGTTGCAGCAACTCAGGCAGAAGGAACGACAATAGTTAAAGGTGCTGAGGATTTAAGACATAAAGAATCCGACAGAATTAAAGCTATCTGCACAGAATTAAAAAAACTTGGAGCAGATATTCAGGAAACGGAAGATGGTTTTATAATTCATGGAAAATCAAAACTCAAGGGAAATTGCACTCTGGAATGTTATCATGATCATAGAATTGCAATGTCTGGATATATTGCAGGAATGATTGCAGACAGTCAAATACAAATTAACGAATTTCACTGGGTAAATATTTCTTTTCCTGAATTTACTTCAACAATAGAGAACTTAGTTGAATCAGCAACCTTGCAGTAAAACTATGAGGTATAATGAAAAAATGGAAGTCAACAGGTATTAAACCTGAATAAAAATAAAGGGAGCTGGATAAACGATGACAAGCAAATATGCTAAAGTAGAAGCCGAAAATTATTGCTGGTGGAGAGCGCTTGCACAATATTGGGTAATATATTTTCTCCTTTATCCGTTTTTTAAAATTTTTTACAGGATAAAGGTATACGGAAGGGAAAATATTCCTAAAGACAGGTCAATAATTATTGCAGCAAATCATATGTCATACTTTGATCCGGTTATTGTTTCTCTTGCCGCAAAAAGACCAATTGCATTCATGGCAAAGGAAGAACTTTTTAGTGTACCTGTAATTTCTCAAATTATTCAAATTCTGGGTGCTATTGCAGTTAACAGGGAAAAGCTTGAGATTGCAACAATCAGGTCAGCGAAAGCTGTCTTAACTACTAAATGGTTTCTTGGAATATTTCCTGAAGGAACAAGAATCAGGACAGGTAAAATTGGTGATGTTACAAGAGGATTTGGATATCTTGCAAAATCAACAAATTCTGAAATACTACCACTTGGTATTGTTGGATCAGACACTTTCTGTGGAAAGCTCATTGTCAGAATCGGAAAACCGATCCCGGTACCGGAAAACCCTGAAGATGCTGTTAATCAATGGGGAAGAGCAATTTCAGAGCTTACCGGACTTGAATATCAACCTACAGAAGAACCTGCTCAGGCATAATATACTAAAACAAGTGTTATTTTCGAATAGCACTTTTTATTTATTGTTGAAATTAAAAATTTATTTTTGAAGTGGTATAGATACATTTTTTAGATGATAAAAACCTATTTCCCTCTTTGTATATTTAAAGTGGGGAGTAACCTGTTAATATTTACAGGGAAAAAATATGGAAAAAACAATTTTAGAAAAAAATCTTGAACAAATTTCAAGATATAACGAAAAATTAGCTAAAAGAATAGCAGAACTTAATCAATTGGAACATAGTTTTGAACTTTTGGAGGCAAAGTCAGGTGATATTAACTTACTTTACAACGGCATTCTACTCCACGATAATATCGATCCACAGGAAGAAGCATATAATATCTTTCGTAGTCTGCCTGATAACTCTAAGTCGTCTATTAATGTATTATTTGGGCTAGGCTTAGGATATATATTCAAACGCTTTGCACTAAGCTGCAAAGGGAAAATTATTATTCTTGAACCAAATCTTGATATTTTAAGAATAACGCTTGAACTCGTTGATATTTCTGAAGATCTGTCCAAAGACAGTATTATAATAGTAGATTCTATTGGTGATCTGGAAAAATATTTTGAAAAACTTTATTTTGCAGGTGCAGAAGTTAATCTTAAATTTCTTGATTCTTACGCCTTACTTAATCCTGAAATTCTGGCAAAATTAAGGCAAAAAATTGAATTTATCAAAGGATTGTATGAGAGTAATTACAATAATTTGTTCAGAAATTGCATGGACTGGACTATAGCCGGAATAGCAAATATACCTGAAGTACTTACTTACAATGAAGTAGAAAGTTTAAGAAATAAATTTATTAATAAACCAGCTGTTATTATATCGGCAGGACCATCTCTTGATAGGAACATTGAATTTTTAAAAGAATATCAGGATAGAGTTGTTATATTCTGTGTTGGTACTGCGTTAAAAACAGCGGTAAAACACGGTATTAAACCTGATTTTCTGACTGTTGTTGAACACAATAATTGTGTATCACAACTTTCAGGTATTGATACTTCTGATATGAATATGATTTTAATGCCTTTTACTCATGAATATTTTCATGAAGTTCCAACTAAAAGAAAATTTAATTTCTATCCTAAAAATGATTTTACGGCAATTTGGCTTGCAAAACTACTAGAAGTTCCTCTTGATGACTATTATAACAAAGGAACAGTTTCTTTATGTGCGCTATTCTCGGCAAATATACTGGGATGTAATCCAATTATTCTTATAGGGCAGGACTTAGCATATACAGATGGAAGATGTTATTCTAATGACAGTGCATATCGAGATTTGAAATGTATAAAAAATGAATTAAATGGTAAATTTGAAATTAAAGTTGATAATTTTGAAGCTTATGTACAGATGGTAAAACCGAATTTTCAACCGGAATCGGACGCTCCTGAAGAAATTGCCAGAATAAAAATACTGAACCATGAAACAGGAACTCAAATTGCAAAATCAAAAATAGCAAGTCTTCTTGAAGGATTATATTTTGTAAAAGGTCAAAATGAAGAAATGCTTCCAACAGAAGCAGGTTATGCAATATTTATCAGCTATTTTGAACAGGTAGCAAGAGACTTGGGCAATAAAATTCAATTCATAAATTCAACCGAAAGCGGAGCTTATCTGGAAGGATTTGAACATATTTCACTTAAATCGGCACTTGACAGGCATGCCCAAAATTCATTTGATGCAGAATCAATTATTCACGAATCCGTTAAATCAGGCAGAAATCTGCTTAAAGCAAAAGGTGAAACGGTATTAAATGAAATAGATAATACTATAAATCTCATAGAAAACAATCTTCATTATTTTGAACAGGGAAAAATCTATACTGTAAAACTAAACAAAGAATTAAATAATCATAGACTTAATACGGAATATTTTAAAGAGCATTGTCAGCAGGTTTTATCCTGTTATATTGCCATTGAAGAAAAAATATTGGCTAAAAACGGACTTATAATTGGACTTATATTTCCACAATATTCAAAGTTATCGAACTATTTGTCTACTTATAATGATATTATTGATTATCAATCAATAATATCATTTGTTGAACTTGCAACTGATTTCTTTGTAAATGGCTATGAAAATATACAGGAAAAAATGAATATTTTGAGAACTACAAGGAAAAGATTAAATGATAACTGTAATTCAGCGAGTTAATAGAGCTTCTGTTGAAATAAATAATGAATTATTCTCAAATATAAATAAAGGTATTCTTGTTTTACTGGGAGTTGAAAAAGGTGATACAGAGGAACAGGCAGAATATTTAGCAAAAAAGATTGCTGAACTAAGAATTTTTGACGATATAAACGGTAAAATGAATCTGTCTTTGCAGGATATTAATGGATCTATTCTTGTTGTATCGCAGTTTACTCTGGCTGGAGATTGTACAAAAGGTAAAAGACCGGGTTTTGACAATGCAGCAAAGCCTGAAATTGCAATTCCGCTGTATGAAAAATTTATAGAATTTTTAAGAGATAAAAATATTCAGGTCGAAACAGGTAAATTCGGAGCTATGATGGATGTTTTACTTGTTAACGACGGTCCTGTAACTTTTATTTTGTCAAAAAAATAACTTTCAGAAGTGGTCTAAAAGTTTAAATTTTTTATTTTCGAGACAGCTTCTATTGATAAAAGCTATTTGACTTATTTCTAACAATAATTTATAAAGTGATTAGGTATAGAAGGCATAACGTAAAACACAACAGGGCATTATTTAAAAAGAACTTAATTGTTCTTGTATAAATAAATTGTTTAATTTAAAATTTATAACAAAGATAAGTAGTTTTAACATAACAATTATGGTATAGTTTAAATAGAGAATGGTGGCAATTTAATACGGAAGTGTAAGATTATAACTAATTTTTAACGTATTTAGAGATGTGCAGCAAATGATATTCAAAAGGGAGAGAGCTGAAAATATAAATCTTTGCTGAATAATATGACGAGGGGCAATATTTAATATGTATTTGAACAAGTGTACAAAATGCGGCGCTGAATTTGAAACAAAAAATCCTAAAAGAGTTATTTGTCCAGGTTGTTTATACCCAGATAGAAATCCTATACCTCTAAAATCTTATTCTGAGACTATTAACCCGCAACAGGAAAAATCTGAAGCTTCAGAAACTGCTGCACAAAAAGAGGATCAGTCTAATAAGGGACCTTTTCCTAATGCAGGTGTTCAAAGAAGGCCCTATAATGATGGTAACAGAGAAAATTTTCATGGCGGCGGATATAGACCGCAGCAAGGTGGAGATTTTAGAAGACCTCCACAAGGCGGTTATAATCAGCAAGGCGGAGATTTTAGAAGACCTCAGCAGGGCGGTTATGGCCAACAAGGTAACGGATTTAGAAGACCTCCACAAGGTGGTTATAATCAACAAGGCGGTTATGGTCAACAAGGTAACGGATTTAGAAGACCTCCACAAGGCGGTTATAATCAACAAGGTGGCTTTGCTCCTCAGGGTGGTGGGTTCAGAAGACCTCCACAAGGTGGATTTGCCTCGCAGGGTGGTGGATTCAGAAGACCTCCGCAAGGCGGTTATAATCAACAAGGTGGCGGATTCAGAAGACCTCCGCAAGGTGGTGGTTTTAACAATGCAAGACCTGCCGCCAGAAAAAGTCTTCTAATTAGCAGAGAACAGGTTGCTCAAATAGAAACTATATACGTTAAAATGCTTCCATTGCCTAATCCTGACGCGCATGAAGTAATAGGAAAAGAAATAAACCTTGAACCTAACAAAGTATTCTTTGGTATGAATCTTGTAAGACAAAAAATGAGGCTGCCTAAGATGCCTTATCCAAAGAGAAAATTGGCTCTTACTCCAGACCAGATTACTGCTATCGAAAATTTATATGCTCCATTATTGCCATTACCGCCAATAGGTTGTCATAAATTCATTGCAAAGCAGCTTAAAATGGATGAATGGAGAGTTCATGTCGGAATAGGTATTATTAGAAAACAATTAAGCTTACCTCGCTGGAATGCGGAAAGAGATGATGCTCCAGAGGAGTTTAAGCAGCAAAAGCAAGCTGAACAAGTAGAACAAACTACGCAAGAAGATTAAATATTCTATTTTAAAAGGACTTATTGGTTTTTCTAATAAGTCCTTTTTTAACGAATTATTTTATCAAAAAATAAATTATCCCTTATTAATCTATCCAAATTTGCAATGAATATTAAACTCACACCTGCTAATCTAATGATTAATAAGGGGGGGGAGAATAATGGCAATATGTAAAATATGTAAAAAAGAGTTTATTAGTTTAAAAGATAGTAAGGAATATTGTCCTGCTTGCAGAATTTCATCGACAGGGCATAAAGAGCAGTTAATTCTGGATAGACATCTTGAAGAAAAGCAAAAAAGGTCTTCTTCAGAATAAATTTATTCAAAGACTATTTGGATCTTATTTCTTAGAACGAGTTTGGTTAAAGCCTCCAACGCCTTGCCAAACAAGCTGTTTTGACTTTAGTCATGAATGAGATTCTTAGGCCTGCGCGAAAGCTGATCGCTTCCGCTTCAGTCTTTTCATCTCCCGCTCCGCGTAGCACTCCCGCTTCACACGAGCCTTTTACAGTTATAATTGGATTTTACAGTTTTTAACAAGACAGGCTCTTAAATCCAAATCATTACAAATTCTTAACATTAATTTAGATGTATAGGTCTAAAAATGTATAAATAACACTTGTTAATGTACAAAAATACATTATTTTACACTTCTTAATCATTAAGAACCAGTATTACCAATACATTCTGGTTCTTATGTATTGACTTAATTAAAGTATTTGGGCATATAAAAGATAAAAATATGGTATAATTCAAATCAAAAGTAAAATATCGTATAAAAAGAAATAAGTGTTTAATAAACACTTACGCAATTTTTTCATTTGAATTGTTTTTTAATATATATAATATTATTAAAACAATGTGAATAATTTTTTTTATATACAGGTAAGAGGCTAACGTGAATCAAAATCAGAAAACATCTGATAAAAATAATATGAAATCAGAGCATAATATACATAGCAATCCTATTATGCCGAGAAAAACAGCAAATCGCCTTTATGGGGGATATAATAATTCTCCACAACCTTATGGTTATCAAAGAAATATTGATCCTGTTGATGTAATTTCGGACTTTTGTTCATCAGCCAGATCTGGAAAAACATCTGAAGATATTCTCAGCTGCGTACATAATACGGCTATAAGTAAATTAGGTTATAGCTTTACAGCAATTGGCCTTGTTAATAAAAAGGCAAATTATATTCAGTTAAAGTTTACTGATTATATAGGTAACATATATTCGTCAAAAATCATTCTTAGTGAGTATAAAAATCCTATTATTGAGTGTTATATAAATAAAACAAAGAAAAATATTGATAATTTTGGCTTTTTAAATGTCCCTTATTTTCAAAATTCGCCTGGTATCATTTTTCCGCTTATGAATCAAGGCGAATGTATGGGCATTTTTATTGCCGGATCATCTTCTTTAAATCAACAAAATACCGATTTAATTAATATTTTGACTGATTATCTGTCGTTATTTATTATAAACAAGAACTTAAGCGAAAAATTAATTAAAAATCCTGATGTAGATACGTTAACAGGTCTTAAAAATCATAAAGATTTCCATGAAAATTTATCTTTGGAAATGAAAAATGCAGAATATAATGGTCAGCCGGTTTCTGTGATAATTTTCGATATTATTAATATTTCTAAAATCAATCGTGAATTCGGACATTCAAAAGGGGATGAAATTATTCGCATGATAGCCAATAAAGTAAAACAAAATATTAGAGATATTGATATAGCTGCAAGATATGGCGGAGATGAGATTGCTGTTATCTTACCGGGAGTAGATAATGCCAAAGCTATTTATATGGCAGAATACATAAATCATAATATTTCCTGCTGTCTAATAGATGATATAGGTGAAATAAAACTAAGTATAGGAGTATCAACATATCCGACATGCTCTAAACAAAAGGAAAAAGTGCTTATTCTTGCGGAACAGGCTATGCTTATTTCAAGAAATAAAGAATATCATAATGGAATTTCTTCTATTGTAAGTGCTCAGGATATCGATTTTTGGAATGAAATGGCTCTTGATTCTCTTGCTGCTGTCATTGCAAAGAAACATTCACAATGGGGAATAAACTTTGAAGATGAACTCGTTAATCAATTCCATAACGAAAGTATGAATTGTACCAGTCATATTATTGATGTTGTAACATCTCTGGCAGGTGCAATTGATGCAAAAGATACCTATACAAGAGGACATTCACAGGAAGTTTGCAGATATACGGAAGCTCTTGCAAGAACAATCAATTTACCGCCATCTGAAGTAGAAAGAATTAAACTTGGTGCATTACTTCATGATGTTGGCAAAATTGGTATTTCAGAATCTATATTAAGAAAACAAACTGCTCTAAATGATCAGGAATGGGAAATAATGAAACAGCATCCAAGAATAGGTGTTGAAAAGGTTATTAAGCCTATTAGTTCAATTAGAGACTTAATTCCGATTATAATCCATCATCATGAACGTTGGGATGGTACAGGATATCCTGATAAATTGGCAGGAGTAAATATTCCGCTTGGAGCAAGAATTGTTGCAATTGCAGATGCGTTCCATGCTCTTATTAGTGACAGGCCCTACAGAAAAGGATTAAATTTATATCAGGCTATTGAAGTCTTAAGAGCAGGTGCAGGAATTCAATGGGATAAAGAACTCATAAGAAAGTTTATAATTATCGCACCTTCTCTTGTCTCAAAAGTGTAATTAAACTTAATTTAATATATTGATTCGATTATTTTTCAGGTTTTATTCATTTAAAACCGGCAATAAAAAATCAGAGAATTTTGTCGTGTTGTAATTTAATTTAGAATTCATCCTTGGTATAAATGTTAATTTTTTTAACGAGATTGTTCTTTCTGAACAATTTTTTCCTTTTAGGGTTTTTAAATACACTAAATACATTTGTCATTTCAGTTAGAAGAGTAATTTTTCATGATTAACAGTATAAATAGGATAAATATTCTTTATACTCCATACAAAATCAATACAAAACAAATAGATGAAATTCAAAATACTGATAAAATTCTTTATCGACAAAACGTCAGTAGCTTTCAACTTTTAAATAGTCTTAAAGCTCAGAAGCTTATTTCGTTTGGAAAGATAGATGATATTGTAAAAATAGCTATAGAAAATAGAGAAATAAATAAAACATTTGTTCCGACTCCTGATAAACTTATAAGAAAAATTTCAGATATTGCTGAAATAAAAGCCGGGGAAATAATATTAGAGCCATCAGCCGGGCAGGGACACATTATAGAATATCTTAAATCTAATTTTGGCGACTCTGTTAAAATTGATGCCGTAGAAATTAATAAAACTCTCAGAAAAAGTCTGAAAGAAAGAAATATTAATTGTATCGCAGAAGATATATTAAAATATAATCCCGGTGAAATTTACGACAAAATTTTAATGAATCCCCCTTTTGGAAAATTAGAGTTTTCTACTCATGTATTGCATTGTTATAATTTGCTAAAGCCAGGTGGAAAATTAGTTGCTATTATTCCAAATCCGCCTTTTAAGTGTTATGAAAAATATGAAATAACTAAGCTTAAAGCAAAATATGGAATTCATTCAGCTATAAAAAACTTCCTGAAACTTATTGAGCTTATTAAAAATCCAAATATATGTTCTCATTTTGAAACTTTACCAAAAGGAATATTTAAAACTGGTGACATTTCCGCAAATATTGATACAAGACTTCTTGTACTAAATAAACCTGTTAATAATTGATCAAACTGAAAGATTATTATTAAAATTATTCTAAAATATAGCCAAAACCTTTTATCGCGGCATCTTTTTTACGCCAGTCTTTTTTTACTTTAACAAAAAGCTCTAGAAAGACTTTTTTTTGAACAAGTTCTTCAATATCCTTGCGGGCTTCACTTCCTATTGTTTTCAGCATTGAACCGCTTTTACCGATTAATATTCCTTTTTGAGAATCCTGTTCCACAAAAATCGTAGCTGCTATTTTAACAAGCTTCTCGTCTTCCTGAAAAAGATCAATCATGACTGCGACGCTGTGTGGAATTTCCTCTTTAGTATTACGCAATATCTTTTCTCTGATTAATTCTTCAGTTATAGCTCTTGTGTTTTGGTCTGTAATATCTTCTTCAGGAAAATATTGCGGTCCTGCAGGTAATTTTCTATAGATATTATCTACCAGAGTATCGATATTTCTTCCTGTTTTAGCAGAAATCTTAACAGTTGGAATTGATTTTTTTCCAAAAAGCTGCTTGTATCCTGAAATAATTTCTTCTCTTTTTTCAAGAGATTTTATAAGATCGACTTTATTAATAACAAGAACTACAGGTATATCAGTTTTTAATACGTTATCAATTATCCATTTATCCCCGAGTCCTGCTTTTTCGCTTCCATCAACCAAAAATAAAATCAAATCCGCATCAGGAATAGCAAGTTTTGCCTCCTCCAACAGAAATTCGCCCAATTTATGCAAAGGTCTGTGAATACCTGGTGTATCAACAAATACAATCTGCCCTTTTTCAGAAGTATAGATTCCTCTGATTCTTCTTCTTGTAGTTTGAGGCTTATCACTTGTGATAACTATCTTTTGTTTTAATATATTGTTTAATAAAGTTGATTTTCCTACATTAGGTCTTCCAACAATTGCAACAAATCCTGATTTATGCGCCATAATTTATCTAAATCTCTTCTTCGTTTGCTTGTTTATCAATAAAACCATCCGGTTTATGCATTATAACCCTGATTATTTTATGTCCATCCATGCTTTCTACTTTCATCTTAATATAACCTACTTCAACTTCGTCTCCAACTTCAGGTTCTCTGCCAAGCAGACCAAATACAAGACCGCCGATTGTCTGAAAATCTTCTGTCGGCAGATCGAGATTAAAACGCTCATTCATATCAGAAATATCCATTTTGGAAAGTATATTAAGAGTATTTTCATCAATTTTGATTATTTCAGGAATTCTAACATCATATTCATCCCAAATCTCACCAACAATTTCTTCAAGAATATCCTCAACTGTAACTATACCTGCAACTCCGCCGTGTTCATCAACAACAGCTGCTATCTGGCTCTTTGTAGAGCTGAATTCATTAAGCATATCACTAATTGACTTATTTTCAGGAACAATGGTGATTTCTCTCGCCAGATCTTCTATTTTAATGCTGTTTTTATCCTCGCAGTTCTTAAGAACTTTTAATACATCCTTTGCATTGATAACGCCAATGATATCGTCAATATCATCTTTATAAACAGGTATTCTTGTATGTCCCGAGTTAATAATTACATCAATAAGCTCATCTATAGTTGCTTCTGCATCAATAAATTCAACTTCTGTTCTCGGAATCATAACTTCCCATACTACAGTATTGGTAAAATCAAAGAATTTGGAAAACATTTTTGCTTCCCTTGGTTTTAGTACCCCTCTATCTTTGCCTTCTTCAATTACTTTAACAAATTTTTCATTCCAGTTCTCTTCTGTGTCGTCAGCTTGAACTTCAATAGTCACATGGGCAATGTTTCCAACTTTTTCTCTGATTCTTTCTTCAAGTCTATCTGCAATATCATCAGCATCTTTAACTTGAGTTTCAGGGTCAACTTCAATTTCCATATTAACAATCAAGCCCGATGTTCCCATATCCATTGTTTTAAGTTCATGAACCTGTGAGACACCGTTTACCCTGCTAGCAATATCTTTAATCATTTCTTCTATCTGTGGTTTTGCAGCAACTCCGGTTAAAAAGCTCATATTATTTTTTGCAAGATATATAGCAAGAGCTAAAAGCATCAAACCGATAATAATTGAAGCAATTGCATCAGGAATATAAGCTAAAGCCTGTGGCATAAAAAACTTTGATATTGTTATCGCAACTAAAGCAATAATTACACCGGTTAAAGCCGCTGTATCTTCGTACCAGACAAATTTTGTTGTCGGGCTTTTAATATGATTTATATACTTAAATGACTTAATAAAAGCATCTAAACTGTTTTTTACTTTAATTTCAGCCTCCTCAACTACTGCAAGACTTGCACTTGAAACGGCAAAAATTTCAAATAAAATACTGACAATTAAGGCGATAATTATAAAATGATAATTATTTAAAAGATCCTCGACATGGTTATATCCTAAAATAAGACGAAAATAACCATTATAAAGAGATATCCCTGTACCTATGAGCATTAATATACAGGCAAAAAGTGCCCAAATATTTGCTTCAAGTCCATAACCGAACGGATGAAATTTATCAGCAGGCTTGCTGCCTCTTTTTAATCCGATTAAAAGACATAAACTGTTAAAACTGTCTGCTCCAGAATGTATAGCCTCAGATAACATAGCTGAACTTCTGCTAAAAAACCAGCATATTAATTTTATTCCGGCTATTCCAATATTAGCAAACAGGGCTCTCCAAACAGCACGCTCGGAAATAATCATGTCAGCCTGCTGTAAATCCGTATTATCTTTAGATGTATAGTAAATCTGACTATTATCGTTGTTTATATTACTGTATGAGTCCGATGACATTTATTGTTCCCCTGTTAAAAATTTAGTCAAATAAGGGAAACTATCATCATTCTCCATTTTAATCATACATCCCTCATTACAAATATCTAAGCTTATTATTTTTCATTATACATGATAGCAGATTTTTATAAATTATTGATGTAAAAATTCATCTTTTACATTTAATCGTAACAGATAATTAATTAGTTTTTTTAAGTCATTATTGGTTGAGTACAATTAGAAATGTTTCCCTTATTGACAGGACCTTTTGCGATACTTTGAATATAATCAAGTATAAGTTGATGCGAGATTTAATATTTGTTATACTCAACATATGAACGAAGAAGAAAAAAAATATTTGGATGATCTGGAAAATCAGATAAAAGAAGATCCGTCAAATACCAAACTTAAAAGAATTTTTGCTGATAATCTTTTAGAACATAATTTCTCCGAAAGAGCTCTTGAACAGTATAATTATCTGGTAAAACTTTTTGCAGATGATCCTGCCTTGCATTTCAATATAGGGATAATATATGAAAAACTAAAAAATCCGGAAAATGCTGAAAAAGCTTATTTAAAAGCGATCGATTTATCTGCGGATGATCCTGATTTTCACTATAATCTTGCTTATCTGTATGAACAAAAAGGTGAGATTTCCAAGGCTGTCGAAGAATATTTAATAACTCTTGAACTTGCTGAAGATGATCCAAATGCTCATTTTAATCTTGCATGCCTTTATATAAAGCAAAATAAAAATCAGGAAGCTGTTGAACATTTTAAAACAACAATAAAATTAAATTATGAAGATATTTACGCACATTTTTATCTTGCTTATGAATATAAAAAAGCAGGTAATATAGAAAAAGCACTCGAAGAATATAACATAGTAACAACTCTTAACCCTGATTACAGCTGGGCTTATTATAATATTGCATGCATACTTTATGCACAGGGCAAAGCACTTGAAGCTATTGAAAATTTAAAAAAGACAGTTGAACTAAATCCTAAAGATATCGATGCTTATAAAACGTTAGCTGTTATTACAATATCAATTAAAGACTATGACACAGCACTTAATTTTCTTGAAGCAGCAGTTATGCAGAATCCTGAAAACGGTGATATTCATTATAATATTGCAATTGTTTATAAGTTACTAAATGAAACAGAAGAGGCTATTTTTCATCTGGAAAAAGCACTTTTACTGCAAAATACTTTATCCATTCCTCAAAATCAGGTTTTAGCAGAGATAGCAACCGTTAAAAAACTATAAAACATATAATTAATTCTCTTTTTTAAATTAATTATATGTTTTTTGTTACCCAGACATGAACAAATAATGTCATAGGAACTATATTATACAGCAAGAAGAACAGAATTAACCAAACGCCCATGTCTTCTATTAAAGGGCCGAAATTCAATTTATAAAGAGAAACCGATTTTTCTTCACTACTTTTAGATGCTCCTTCTTCGCCATCTTCTCCTTGCGCAATATTCATATAAATATAATAAATAAGCGTAGTAGTAACAAAATTTAATCCGAGAGATATCCATTCAAGCCTAAAATTTGGATCACGAAGATACATATAAGAAAGTAAAAGATCGGCTGCTAAAAATATCCAGGTGCTAAGTATGCTTACCCATGTATTAAGCTTAATCATTTTATAAGTCTCCTTAAAAGTTTTATTATTAAGACTGATGTATAATTATCAAAATATCGTTTTTTATATCCAGCCTACAACCGCTACGATCGGGCAAAGCCCGCTTCGCATGTTTTACAAGAGTCGACCGCAAATTTTAACTTTTTAACAAAAATTATAGTTATGCAACTGTCTCTTATTGATTGTATATAATTTTTTAATCTAAGAAAACACTTATTAATTTTTTGAGATATTAAAATTAACCGTTAACCTATCTATGATTTAAAAATAGCATATTAATATTTATTAAATGCAGCCTTAACATTTTTTTAATAAATATTTTTAATAAATTAGAATCTGTAATTGCAGTCTTAATAGTCATTAAGACTGCAATATATGGGTCTTACCAGTTCAAGTTTATTTTACTTCTGTCTTATTCGCTATTTTTAAATTTTTATTTGAAGCAATATATTTATGAAGAATACTTTTATAAAGATTGATATATTCCAAGCCCATTCTTTTTATGCTAAAAGACGATAGAGCTTTAGCCTGACAATTTTTCGCCGTAAATGTCAGTAATTTTTTATTTTCTATAAGGTTATTCAGGTGTCTAATAAATGAATTCAAATTATTTCTCTCGTAAATACAAGCACAATCACCCCATAATTCTCTATAAACCGGTATATCATTGGCTAAAATAGCGCAATTTGAATAAGCTGAAATTATCGAGGGAAATCCAAACTGTTCATAAGATGATAAAGCGAGAAAAATAGATGATTTTCTGTACTTTTCGATTTTTTCTTCAAAAGACAAATTACTTATCCATTCGATTCTTTTGGAAGTCCTATTATAATTATTACTGCCAATTACACATATTTTGATACTATCTGGAATTTTATCAGCAATTTTAGTCAATAGATTAAGATTTTTTGATCTGTCATTTAAATTTCCTTCAGCTAAAATACAGGGTATTTCTGGTAAAATACCTGTAGGTTCAATATTTATACCGTTATAAATCACCCTGAATTTATTATTAAAATCGTATTCTTTAAATAAACATTCAACGGCAAATCTTGATGTTAATATGACCGTATCAGCGCTGTTAACAGCTTTTTTAACAGAATATCTGTATTGATCAATATTTTCAATAGAATTTGTCTTTGTCCATTTCAATAAGCTTATTAAATCTCCATGTCCCGTAATAACAATAGGACATTCCACTCTGTCAGAAATACTAAGATAATGATTTAGCTGCGCAATATTTGGATTAAATTCATCTATAACTTTAACTAAATACTCTTCAGCATTTTTTAAAGCATTTTGATCAGAATTTTTGGGAAAATAATCAGTATACATAACTTGAATATTTAATGCTTTTGCTTCTTCTTCCTGTAATTTATTTGGACTGCCGCCAAAGCTGACTAGTAAGATATCTGCTTTTACATAAAACGAAACAGCTTCGCATAATTTAATTGTATAGTTCCAAATTTCACTTGAAGTATCAGTTGTTATCAAAAGTTTGAAGTTAGAACTCATCATATATTCCTTATTTAAATCAGGCCAGCAGGTTAAAAACAAAAATGCCAAAATAGATGAAAATATATCATCTTTCAATATTTTAAAAATTTTTCTAAGCATATATAAATTTTAATTTAGTATAGCCATTAATGCTTAACCTGAACATTCGCAGGTTAACTATTTAGATTAAGCAATATAACTAGGTAAATTGATTAGGAGTTTTATTTATATTAAACGAGTTTATATTTTCGAAAGCTTGAATGATTTATTAAAAGCTTTCACTATCGTATATTATCTCCAAAAATAACGCTCCTACTGCCGAATACCACTTTAAAATTTTTATTATGTAAAGTTATGAAATTTATTTAATATACGAATTATGTATCAATTTAAAAAATCAGTTACAATAATAGTTAATTGGAATTTATTGGTTATGGATTGTTGTGAAAAAGAATATTGATAAATTAAGTTCAGCTCTTAAGCCTATTTTCAAAAGTTTTACAGAAAATTTTCAGAATATCAAAAAATATTTTAAAAAATTTTCATTCAAAAAAGGCATCTACGAGGTGGAATATAATAAAGGTATAGATGCTTATCAAAGTGCGAATTATCATGCGGCTGTAAAATTTTATAAAAAAGCAATAAATATAGCACCGGAAAAGGCTGAAACTTATTATAATTTAGGATTGACATATTTAATCCTGAATAATTTTGATAAAACAGAACTGAATTTCAAAAAAACAATCCAGTTAAATCCCAATGATGCTGATGCATATTACAATTTAGGTTTATTATTTCATAGAAAAGGTAAATTTGAAGAAGCACTAAACCAGTTTTACAAAACAATTGAATTAAAAAGTGAAGATCCTGATAATTTTTACAGCATTGCCTTGATTTTAACAGATATGAAAAAATTTGATGAAGCATGCGAATACATAAATAAAGCTATGGATCTTTCACCTTCCAATACTGAATATAAATTTAGTCTTGCAATGATTTATGACAAAAAGAGCGAAATTTCAGCAGATGCACAAGATATAAATCAAGCTATAGATACTTATGTTAATGCATTAAAACTGGATCCTCAAAATGAAGATGGCAACTACAGACTGGCAATATGTTATGCAAAAAAAGGTCTATGGGATGAATGTGTAAATTACTGTAAAAAAGTTCTGGAAATTAACAATAATTCTGCTATAGCCTATAATCAGTACGGATTGGCTCTGTTTTGCAGAGAAGATTTTGACAATTCAATCATAATGTATAGAAAAGCTCTGGTAATTCAGCCTGATTTTGCATCAGCTTATTATAATATTGGCAATGTATATGAAAAACAGGGTGATTTCAAAGCTGCTGTTGAAGCCTTTAAGAAATATACAGAATTATCATCAGAAAAAGATATTACTCATTTAAAAGAACATATAAAAGCTCTGGAGACAAGTATAAAGCTAAAGGTTTAATATCATTTTTGAGACTATTTCTTATTGTTTTTTTTAAAATTAAGATTTTGCCAGAAAGAATTTTGTTTTATATCAGAAACAGTTCTATCTCCTTTTGGATTGGAAGGTAGCTGTACAGGTTTAATAACATTTTTTAGGGTATTTATACCATCAGTATCCGTAACTTTATTTTTTTCAGACATTTTGCTGTAAATATCCAGATATTTTTCTGCCGTTTTTTTGTCATTTAATGAGTTAAACGTTAAAACAAGATTGTAACAGATATTTGTGTTATCCGGATCTAGCTTAATAGCACTGATAAAACAGTCTTTGGCTTTGTTATAATTTCGAAACGAATAGTAACAGACTCCAAGGTTATAATAAGCTGCTGTAAAATTTTGATTGTATTTAACTGCTTTTTTAAAATTATTAATAGCTTCATCAATATTGTTATTTTTATAGTGCAGTATTCCAAGATTATAGTAAGAAAAAGAATTTTTAGGATTCGATTCTATGGATTTTATTAAAAGCTCTGAAGCTTTATTTGAATTGTTCAGGCTTTCATAACAATTTGCCATTAAAATGAGTATTTCAGTATTTAAGGAGTTTTTATCAATTTTTTCAAAACAATCAAGTGCTTCAAGATATTTTCCCCATTTATAAAAAGTTATTCCCTGTTTTTTTAATTCTTCAATACCGGTTTGCTGAGGTTTTATAAAAGTTGAATCCTCCTGAGCGAAAGACGATGCTGAAATGCCGATTAGAACATATATTAAAAAAATTAAAATTAAAAACTTCTTCATAAAATAATCTCAATGTGTCATAGTGACAAAATTATTGGAACTTTGCAGTATTAAAAATCTATCATCTTTCCAGCAAATTGCAAATAACCCATTTATATTCTTTTCTTTAAATTTTATCAATATCATATCTAAAACCATACAGTGAAGATTCTTCACTGTATGGTTAATTTAAAATTAATTATTTTTTAAGTTGTTAAGTTTTATTTTTGATGAGTGAAAGGAGTATATCTTCAGCTACCCCTGAAAAGTCTCCTTTGATGTTATCTGTTAATGATTGGCTATAGTTTGCTTGATAATGATCACATACAGATTTCATTTGTGCAGGGCTAAGTTTAGTCATGATTTCAATTACTTTATCTTGATCGGTTCCACCCCATTTGTCCATAGCGTTGAATAATTGTTTAGCTAACTCATCACCCATATTAGCATCGTAATTATCATAACCTTTGTTTCTATTTTTGAGAATTTCTGTATATGCTTTCTGTTCTGTAAAACTTGCATCATCTGTGATTGCATCCTTCAGAGTTCCACCGTATTTTTTTGTATATACTTTATCTAATTCATCGAAATCTTCTGGATTTAAGTTAGTCATAGCTGCAATTAGTTGGTCGTTTTTTGTACCCCAACCGTGCGTTGCATCAAAGATTTTAGCAGCAGCCTTTTGTATTTTATCTTCTTTTGCTTCCGTATTCTCTGCTTCGGTTGGTGATGCAGAGCTATCTTTAGGATCAAGACTAATACCACTAGCACCCGTTATAGCTTCTTGAAATTTATCCATTGATAGATTATTAACATCAAGTGAGCCATTTGCTATACCATTAGTAACATATTCTCCGATAGCCTTTTTCTTAGCTGCTTTATCTATTATTGTGGAATCATTATCAACAGCTGCATAAAATTTAGCTAGCAAATCATTTCTTGCTTTAAGACTATTAATTAATGCTGTTTTTTTATCTCCATCTTCACCGGCTAATGTTTTCAACTCATTATTTGAAGCAAATTGAGCAAGTCCTTTTAGATTATTCCCTTTTCCGTCATCTTCAATAAAGGCTTCTCTGTTAATATAATTTTCTTCATAATGACCTGCAGCTTTATTGAAGAAGTTATTATATGCGGAATCATTTCTTGCATTAAATCCATGATTTTTACAATCAGCTTGTAATGCTTCTTCAAAGCCATCCCAAGAGATTTTATCACCATTTGTATGTGTTGTTGTCCATTTTTCTGTAAAATTCACCATGTCTTCAAGTTGAAATTCTGAATGTCCACTTTCCTCTAGGAGTTCTTCTGCATTTGCATCATTGCTGGTATCATTATCATTTTTAAGTTTTTTATACTCAGTAAATATTGATATTATGGAAACATGCTTGTTTTTATCTTCAGCCTGAAGTTTAGCTTCTAATTTTTTTAATTCAGTATTTTGTTGTGTGTTGTTAACTTTTCCCCACATTTGAATACTCCTCCTAATTACAAAATAAATTATTTTATTTTTATTTCTATATCCTCTATCTACATAAAAACTATTTAGTATATAAAATTGTCATATTCAGTATATTTTATTAAGTTTTGTTAATAGGATTATTAGTCACAAAGACTTGATTTATCTCCTATGACTGAATTTTAACCTTGCTAACAAGTCCGTATGCAAAAGCAGTCATGATTATTCGTAAATATTCAAATAAATTTTCCTGTTTAACAAAAACTTGAATAAATAATTTGTTTTATTTATTATCAACAGTACATGACATTTTGAATGTGTCGTGCTAGTATGAATTGCTTGAATATTTATTCTTGCTAGTAACAAATTCCCTTTTAATGAGTGTAATAAGTATTTTTAATATATAAAGGAAAACGGACATGAACCCTATTATCGATAGTTTAGAAGCAGAAATGACTAAAAAAGAATTACCTGAATTAAACCCCGGCGATACTGTTAAAGTATTCGTCAGAATTAAAGAAGGTAACAAAGAAAGAACACAGGCTTTTGAAGGCGTAATTATTAAAAAACGCGGCAGTGGAATCAACAAAACTATTACAGTCAGAAGAGTATTTCAGGGCGTTGGAGTTGAAAGAGTCTTTCCTGTATTCTCCCCAAGAATTGAAAACATCAAAGTTTTACGTCAGGGTAGCGTAAGAAGATCAAAACTTTATTACTTACGTGAACTTACCGGTAAAGCTACACGTATTAAAGAAAAAACAAGAAGATAACTTGTTATGCCGACTATACACTGGTATCCTGGCCATATAGCAAAGGCAGAAAGAAAATTACAGGAAAAAGTTAACCTGATTGATATTATTCTGGAAGTTATTGATTCCAGAATTCCTTTGAGCAGCAAATACGAAGGAATTGAAAAATTAACAGGTGACAAGCCAAGATTAATCATAATGAGCAAAGCAGATCTTGCTGATCCTGAATATAACGCTAAATGGCAGGAATATTTATCAAAGAAGACAGGATTATCTGTTATATTAACTAATACAAGTTCTTCAAAAGATTTGTCTCATATAATTAAAGAAGCAGTAGATTTAGGGAAGCCTAAAATAGCCCAATTAATATCAAAAGGGTTATTACCAAGACCTGTGAGAACTATTGTTATTGGCATGCCCAACGTAGGCAAATCCAGTATAATTAATAAGCTTATTCAGACATCAAAAGTTAAAGTCGGCGCTAAGGCAGGTGTAACAAGAGTAGCACAGTGGGTTAGAGTTAATCCAAAGCTGGAACTGCTTGATACCCCAGGTATTATCCCGATGAAACTCGATAATCAGGAAAGAGCCGCAAAACTTGCTATTGTTAACTCCATCAGCGAAAATGCTTATGATACCCTTGAAATAGCACAAGAATTTGTGAACTTACTGGCAGATTTATATCCTGAACTTCTGGAAGATCATTATAATATTGACCTGAAAGAAACTTCACCGACCCTTGAGAATATCGCAATAGCTAGAAACTGGTTAATATTAGGAGGAGTACCAGATATTAACAGATGTGCATCAAGAATTTTGTCAGATTTCAGAAATGGAAGAATAGGGAGAATCACCCTTGAAAGCATCCCGCCAAACTAGAATTATAGAATTAATCAAATTTGATAAAAAAATTGCAAAATCAAATCCGGTTATAGGAGTTGATGAAGCAGGCAGAGGACCTGTTGCGGGACCTGTTACGGCATGCGCTCTTTATTTTCCAGAGATAAATAAAGAAATAAAAGAAACACTAAAATATCTTGACGATTCAAAGAAATTTTCTTCAAATCCAAAGCTTAGAGAAGAATTATCCGAAGAAATTAAAAAACATGCCATCTATTGCATCGCAGAAGCTTCAGTTAGAGAAATTGAAAAAATAAATATTCTTCAGGCTTCCCTGCTCGCAATGCACAGGGCATGTGATGGGGTTATCAGTCAGCTTAAACTTGATAAAAAGCCAATTATACTCGTAGATGGAAGGTTTTCTATTCCAAAATACAATGTTGAACAAATACCTGTCATAAAAGGCGATTCAAAATCAGCCGCAATCGCTGCTGCAAGCATACTTGCAAAAGTTCACAGAGATAATTTTATGAAGGAACTGGCAAAGAAATTTCCGCAATACTGCTGGCACCAGAACAAAGGTTATCCGACCGCTGCACATATTGAAGCCATAAGAGAACACGGCCAATGCAAATGGCACAGAAAGACTTTTATTTGTAAGGTATTGCAGCCGTAGGATGGGCATACTTGCCCATCAATAAGGTACTATTTTATAAAAGGAGCTGCACTCCTTTACCTGCCTTCTTTTCTTTATGCGGATAAAGAAAATGAAGCAAAAGAAAACCGCCCCAGAAAATAATTTCTATTTTTCTAAGTTCTCTAGATTATAGGTAAAAGACAA
Organism: Candidatus Gastranaerophilales bacterium; assembly: GCA_028689995.1. Classification (GTDB taxonomy): domain Bacteria; phylum Cyanobacteriota; class Vampirovibrionia; order Gastranaerophilales; family UBA9579; genus JAQVCB01. The sequence goes on along the minus strand of JAQVCB010000022.1, from coordinate 6,947 downwards.
AATGTGTCGGCTGCGGAACCTCGCCTCCACGTTGTTACGGCTCAAGCAGTCCTCGCCATCCTAAAGACACATTCACTAAGAAAAATCACGAAATTCTTTTAAGGGGAATGTAAAACAAGATGCTGAAACAAGTTCAGCATGACACGATAATATTTATATTTTTAAAAAATGGGGGTTCGGGGGTTCGCCCCTGACCGAACACAGCTTACTGACACTTGCCCGTCAAAAGTTGCTATAGCGCATCTGTCTGAGCGAAGCGAGTTATGCGCATCGTGGAATAAAAATTGAAAATTAAGGGCTTAGTGTCAGTAATGAACAATGTCGTTTCTTTCTTTGTTTCGTTTCTTTCTTTTCGTCATAAAAGAAAGAAACGAAGATAGATACTTAATTTAGTCACTTAAAGATAGGTACTTGCAGGCTTTGACGGTGAAACTGAAATAAAGTAATAATGCAAATTATCTCAAGTCTAGAAAAGCTTAACTTTTCGTGACACCTTCTGAGTCTATTTTGCTTCTATTTATGTTTTCAAGATATTATAAAATTGATTTTGTATAATTTTTGCTGTAAGAGTCAATAAGGATTTTTGTATGTTATTTTCTCAAAGAATGGGTTATAAACCTGTAAGAGATAAAATTCAAAAAGAATCTCTGGATCAACCTACAAGAAATCAGTTATGGAACAAATATTCTGACTTATTAAAGAATATTTCTAACACAGATGCTGTTATTGAACTAATTTGGACTGGTCTATATAAACAAACAAAAGATACCTTACCCCGAAATCCTTATAATTATTCTCCCAAACAAGACTGGTTAAGAGACTATTTTATTGAAAAAGATTGGTATGAAAGTCTAGATATTATTGAATTTACAGTTAAAATTCTCCCAAGTTATACTTTAGATAAATTTATTAATTATTTTAATTTTATTCTTGAAAGGGAATGTTCAGCATACAGACTCATTAATGGTAAATTTACTCAAATAACATCAAAAGAAGAAATACAAAGTATTGAAGATGCAATAAATATAAAAGTGAATCCTGTTAGAACTCATTTAAATCAAGCTTTTGATTTATTTGCTGACAGAAAAAATCCTGATTATAGGAACAGTATAAAAGAATCAATATCTGCTGTTGAATGTCTAGTAAAAAAAATTACAGGTAAATCTAAATTTCAAGCAGCAGTTAATGAATTATTCAATCAAAAAATAATAGAACATGCAGCAATGAAAGAAGCTTTGGGTAATTTATATGGTTATGCTTCAGATGAAGATGGAATAAGACATCCTATTATGGATAGAGATACCATTAAATCTGAAGATGCAAAGTATATGTTAGTTATTTGTACCGCTTTTATAAATTATATGATGGCAAAATGTAAACAGTCAGAAATTAAGCTTTAGCCTGCTTCACAATCATCGCTGCAATACATGCCGCGCTGAAGCCGTTGTTTATGTTTACTACGCTTACATTTGACGCACAGCTGTTTAACATACCTAAAAGTGCCGCAACTCCGCCAAAGCTTGCACCGTATCCCACACTTGTCGGAACTGCTATTACAGGGCAACTTGCCATGCCTCCTACAAAGCTTGCAAGTGCACCTTCCATTCCTGCGACAGCAATAATTGCCGAAGCTGAAGAAATTGTTTCAAATTCACCCATTATCCTGTGACTTCCAGCTACTCCGCAGTCAAACATTGTTTCTGTTTTTATCCCTGCCGCTTTTAGAGTAATTATTGCTTCTTCTGCAACAGGCAAGTCTGCCGTTCCTGCGCTGATTACTAATACATAATTTGTTTTAACGGGTTCAGGAAATTCTCCATAACTGATGATTCCTGCTTTTTTATGATAAATACTTCCGGGCAAATTCTCCAAAACATAGTCTGCAACTTCCTGCTCAGCTCTTGTTGCAATGACTATATGATTTTTATTCTTTAATTCTTTTATAATGCCGACTATTTCTTCTTTTTCCTTGCCGGGGCAAAAGACAGCTTCCGGCAACCCCTGCCTGAGAGCCCTGTGATGGTCAACTCTGGCAAATCCGAGGTCTTTGTACGGCAGGCTTTTTATTTCTTTAACAACCTGATCTATATCAAGATTTCCATCTTTAAATTTTTGTAAAACATCTTCAATATGCTTCATTTGTTGAGTCCTGAAAGTCTGTATCCCTTTAAATCAACACAAACACTTGTATATCCCAGTCTCCTTAATTCAAGATCAACTTTTACTCTGTGATTTTTTATAAAACTTTCAATATCATCAGCATTAAGCTCTATTCTGGCTATTTTATCATAGTGCCTGACTCTAAATCCTCTGTATCCTAAGTCTCTGATAAAATCTTCTGCTTTTTCCACCTTTTCAAGAATGTCCTTCGTAATTACAGAGTTATAAGGGATTCTTGAAGCAAGACAGGCAGAAGCCGGCTTATCCCAGTTTGGAAGATTTAAAAACTTTGCCAGTTCTCTAATATCTTCCTTGCTAATTCCCGCTTCTATAAAAGGAGATTTTATTCCCAGTGCACTTGCTGCCTCAAACCCTGGTCTGTAATCACTCAGATCGTCAATATTTGATCCGTCCAGTATATTATCTATTCCATTGCTTTTTGCAAATTCAATAATATTCATCATTACAGTAAATTTACAGTATTTGCATCTTAAAGTGTCGTTTTGAATTATGTCAGGATTATCCATCACGCTTATATCAATAATTTTATGCTCAAATCCAAGCTCCTGAGCTAAATTCTTTGATTCTTCAAGTTCATACCTAGATAAGAATTCAGAATTAACAGTTACTATGTGAGGAGCGCCCTCTAAAATATTGCTCACAATGAAAGCGAGCAATGTGCTGTCTACACCTGCTGAAAAAGCCACGCAAAGACTACCGTAATCTTTTATTGTGCTAATCAGTCTTGAAAATTTGCTCTTTAATTCGCTGTTAAAATTTAAGTCCATGATTTTTCCTGTTGGATTTGTTACTGTTAAAATATAAGTGATATTATATTATTTTATTGTCATGCTTTCAGGATGTTTCAGCATCTATTGATTTGAAGATCCTGAAATAAATTCAGGATGACATAATATTTTGTACCATAAATATATCAAGATATCTGAAATTAAGGAAAAATATGCATATAAGCGAGTTTGATTACGATCTTCCAAAAGACCTGATTGCTCAGTTTCCTGCTGACAAGCGAGATCATTCCAATTTAATGGTTTTAAATAAACAAAATCAGACAGTTGAACATAAAAAATTCTATGATATAGTTGATCTTTTGGATGAAAATGACCTTCTTGTGATGAACAATACAAAGGTTATTCCTGCAAGATTAATCGGGAAGAAAAGCACAGGCGCAAATATAGAAGTTTTTCTTCTTAAAGAGATTTTTCATAAAACTTTTGAAGTTCTTATTAAACCTTCAAAAAGAGTAAAGCCAGATACAATGATACATTTCTCTGATGAACTTTCTGCAAAGGCAATCAGAAGATCTGAAAATGACAAGTGGCTTGTAGAGCTTATTTACAAAGGAAATTTTGAAGAAATTCTTGACAGGGTCGGGAATATTCCTCTTCCCCCTTATATTTCGAGACAGCTTTCTGACGAAGATATAAAAAAACTTGATTTTGACAGATATCAGACAGTTTATGCAGAAAAATCAGGTTCCGTGGCTGCTCCGACAGCAGGACTTCATTTTACTCCTGAAATACTTGAAAAATTAAAACAAAAAGGCGTTCAAATCTGTTATGTAACACTTAATGTGGGACTTGGAACATTTAAGCCCGTTAAAGCTGAGAATATTCTTGATCATAAGATGGACAGGGAATCTTATGAAATTCCTGAAATTACTGCAAATATGATAAATAAAGCAAAAAGTGAAGGCAAAAATATTGTGGCTGTCGGTACGACAACCGTAAGAACTCTTGAATCCGCTTTTCAAAAATGCGGAAAAATTGAAGCTACATGTGGCGAAAGTGAAATGTTCATATATCCGGGATACAAGTTTAACGTGATAGATAAACTGATTACAAATTTTCACCTGCCAAAATCAACTCTCTTAATGCTTGTTAGTGCATTAGCTGGAAAAGATTTTGTTTTTAAGGCATATAGCGAAGCAATAAACAAAAAATATCGTTTTTACAGCTATGGCGATTGTATGATTATTTGGTAATGGAATAAAACAAAAGGAAACGGATAAGTTTAGTGATTTTAGTAGATAGTTATGAAGCAGTATTCCTTGAAAATTATATCTCAGTCGGTAAAGTAGTAGGTGAAACAAATTATATCGAAAGGTTTAACGATACTATAAAGCAAAGATTAGCACGTTATAAAAGAAAAACACGCTTTTTTAATGTTTGATTATTTATTAATTAGAGTTATTTTAAATTATAAAAAATAGTCTGAATATGTAATTTTATAGTTAATATAAACGCTTTATTATCAAATTATTTCTGTTTTAGAACGAGTTTAGTTAAAGTCTTTAACCCTTGCCAAGCAAGCCGTTTCGGCTTTAGCCAGCACTCCCCTTGTATGTTAAAAGGTAAAATATGTTTAGTCCTTTAAATTCGTTCACAACTTTTATTGTTTATAATTTTTTTGCTTTATCTTCAGCATCAAAAGCAGGAGAAATACTGCATTTTTTTATTTATAATACTTTAAAAATTTTTCTACTTATTCTAATAATAGGTTTTTTTATTGGAGTGATAAGAGTACTAATCACTCCTGCAAAGACAAAACAGATATTGAGCGGAAAAAATAGTGTATTAGGAGGTATTTTAGCTTCATTTTTAGCTGTGATAACTCCTGTTGAATCATTTTCTGTTGTGCCTGTCTTTATAGGGTTTTTGGAAGCAGGTATTCCTACCGGGATTGCATTTACTTACTTAATAACTGCCCCAATGACAAATGAATTTGCTTTCATTTTATTACTTGGATTATTTGGTTATAAAATAGCATTTTCTTATTATGTAGCAGGAATAATTATTGGTTTAACCGGCGGTGCAATTATAGGAATGCTAAAACCCGAAAAATATTTAAAATCTTTTATTTTTGAAGACGGCATAAAAATATCAGATCATTCTGAAAAACAGACATTTAAAAATATTATCGTTGAAGCAAAAGATCATTCTTTTAATTTTTTTAAAAATTTCTGGCCGTATATTATAGTAGGAGTATGTTTTGCTTCTGTACTTCATGGGTATATACCATCTGATTATATAATGAGATTTGTTGGGGTAGGTAATCCATACGCAATACCTCTTGCAGTATTTTTTGTGATTTTCTTTTATGTAAATATTGCTATGGCTTTGCCGGTAATAATGATATTTGTGGCGCATGGTTTACCAATAGGAACTGTTCTTGCTTTTACAATGGCTGTTACCGCAACTTCCATTCCTGAATTATTAATCCTGAAAAGCGCCTTGAAACTGCCTCTAATGATTATTTATTTTGTATTATTGCTATTTTTAATCATCATGGCAGGATATATTATAAATTTTACTTTTTAGTATTTTTTTCAGGTTCTTTAGGTTTGTATATTTCCTGAATGGTTTTTATATCACGTTCAGAAAGCTGTGTAACCTTAAAATCACTATACATTATATCGCTCGGGTCGCTACTATGTCCGTATATTCCTATGGCATGCCCCATTTGATGAATTGCTGTCTGTTTTAGTTTTGTTTTTGCCTGATCATCAGTCATATCTTCCGTTATTTTGGTATTGATTTTTACATCGGGAGATAATTTTTCTTTGTTTGCACCCTTATAACCAAGATATGGAGATGCAACAGATCCACCAAGATATCCGGCAGTACCTAGAAATGGCAAGCCGACTAAACTTCCTGCAACCATTGCAAGCATAGAACCAGCCTGAACTGCGACATTAGCTTTTCTATACTTCATCTTTTCCTTTTCTGCCGATATATCAGTTTTTTGCAATTTAGGCTGCCACGGGAAATCTTCAAACTGTTCATTCCATGAAACACTTATATCTGCTTTTGCAGGATCATAAATGTATTCAAACTTTATCACGTTATTAGATGCTTTTTCCCATTCTTTAAAACCCTCTATTATTGCATCTTTATAAAATTTCTTGTAGGGTTTAACATTTGCATCGTCTATAAAAACAGTTATCGGCATTTTGCCGAATATTGTAACCCTGCCCATACTTTGTTCGATAATGTCGGGAACATAAGTATCTTCATATATTTTTTTCGGGCTTTGCTGTGTGACCAGTTCAGGAAGAACTGCTCTTTTAAGTCTGTCTACCCTGACAATAAGACCGTCGGAGTCATAATTTTTGCCTAGAGATTCTTTTTCAAGTTTGCTTACTCTGCTTAAAAGAGGAATGCTGCTGTTTGATGATCCATAGAGTTTCTTTTCAATTTTATCAAGAGTTACGGGCATTGAATCATCCGTTGTACCTTCATATTTTGGTATTGGAATTGTACCATTAGTCTTTGCGCTTGCAATTTTGTTTAACCCGTCTTTTGCTCTTTCTGTCTGTTCCTTTGAGGTACTGTATTTGAGGGAACTTTCAACGTCTGATTTCGCTTTATCAACTTCGCCTGTATAAAAATAATCTGTACCTCGCACAAAATAGATATCAGACATTAATTCTTTTGCATTTTTGTCATTAGGACTTAAAGATAAAGTCTTATTACAGTATTTAAGGGCATTGTTAAAATCTTTATCATTAGCATAATCAGATGCCAGGCTTAAATATGCTACAAGAGAATTATCCAGATATACTTTAGTTTTGCTTATTGCATAAGCTTTTTCGTAATTTTCAGCGGCTTTTAGAAAATTTCTCTGTTCATATGCATCATGCGCTGCTTTGGCATAGTTATTTGACTGTTTAATATTTGTTTGACTTCTTGGCTGGCTTAAAGCAGGAACCGAACATATATTGAACAGGAATGACAGAGATATGAAAACAGCAATTATTTTTGACTTCA
>JAQVCB010000124.1 GCA_028689995.1 Candidatus Gastranaerophilales bacterium | reverse complement strand
GCTTGACAATTCAACAAAAAATCTGTTTAGATATTTGAATGTTTATTATATTGAAACAAGATATGCTGAAAAAAGAGAAGAACTAAAGGCAAAATGTAATAAAGAAAATACTATAAAAATACTTAATCAGACAAAAGAGGTCTTTGAATGGTTAAAAAGCACATTGAAAAAATAGTTAAAAACTTTATAAAATCTGTTGAAGAGAGAAATATAAAAATAGAAGCTGTATTTTTATTTGGTTCTTACGCAAAAAATACGGCTGATGAAAACAGTGATATTGATATTGCAGTAATATCTCCTGATTTTGGAAAAGATTTTTTTGATGAATGTGTATCACTCAAAGAAATAAGCGAAAAAATTGATTTTGATATTTCACCTAGGGCATATTCGCTGGAAGAATATAATAATGCAAAAGAAGGTGATTTTTTATATCAGGAAATAATAAAAAAGGGCAAACTTATAAAAGTGTAGGGTGGGTTTTAACCCGCACGGAGAAGTAAAAGGAATATATAAATGCAGGTTTCATTAGAATGGTTAAGTGATTATGTAGATATAACTAATATATCAGCTGAGCAGATTGCTCATGAATTAACTATGAGCGGACTTGAAGTTGAAGAAGTTGAAAAAACAGGAGCTGATTTTTCAAATATAGTGGTAGCTGAAATTTTAGAAGTAAACCCTCATCCAAATGCCGACAAACTTCAACTAGCACAAGTTTTTAACGGAACAGAAAAAATGGAAGTTGTCTGTGGGGCAGGAAATATTGCTAAAGGACAGATGATACCATACGCAAGCGTCGGCTCCGCTGTTAAAGACCGTAAAACCGGAGAACAGTTTGTACTAAAACCGGTTAAAATAAGAGGCATTGAATCTCAGGGTATGCTTTGTTCTGCGGAAGAACTTGGATTAAAGACTTCTGATTTCCAGGAAGATGACGGTATTTTGATTCTTAACAGATTCAAGGAAAATTTAAAACACGGACAGGATGTAAAAGAAGTTTTAAATATTGTTGAAGATGCTATTTTACATGTTGCTCCAACTGCAAATCGTGGCGATGAAATGTCAATTACAGGTATTGCAAGAGAAGTAGGTTCAATATTTAACAGAAGACTCAAATATCCTCATTTTATTGAAATAAATAATCTGGAAATTTCTGATTTTATTGTTGAAATTATCAATGAAGATACCTGTAAATATTATTCTGCAGGTATTATTGAAGATATTAAAATTGCTCCTTCTCCTGAATGGATGACAAAAAGGCTTCAGGCATCGGGCGTAAGGAGTATCAATAACGTAGTTGACATAACCAATTATGTAATGCTTGAATACGGACAGCCTTTACATGCTTTTGATATGGATAAACTGAGCGAAAAATATTTATGCGTAAGAAGGGCCAAAGAAGGTGAAAAGCTTGTCACTCTTGATGATGTTGAACGAAATTTAAACAGCGAAACAGTTGTAATTGCCGACAAAAAAGATCCTGTTGGACTTGCGGGATTAATGGGAGGTTTTTCTTCTGAAGTTGATTCAAACACAAAAAATATTGTAATTGAATCAGCCTACTTTACACCTGCAACTAACAGAAGATCTGCAAGAAGCGTTGGCTTACGAACAGAAGCCTGTGCCAGATTTGAAAGAGGAGTTGATATAGAATCAGTTAAACCTGCCTTACTAAGAGCAATGCAATTAATGACAGAACTTGCAGGTGCAAAAGTATCAGGAATAGCTGAAACAGGAAATAACAAATTACCGGATATTGAAATAATATTAAGATTTAACCAGATAAAAAGGATTCTTGGCATCGATATACCTGTTTATAGATGTATTGAAGTACTTGAAAATCTTGGGTTTGAACTATTAGGCAGAAATGATTTTTCAGCCAAGTTTTTAGTACCAAGCTACAGGGCAAATGATATAACAAGAGAAATCGATCTTATTGAAGAAATAGCAAGAATACATGGTTACGATAAAATTGAGCCGACTTTGCCAAGAAAAACTCAATCCGCAGAGATTTCACCGGAAACAAAAACAATAAATAAAGTTCACGACTTTTTCATAGGCTCCGGTTTCAATGAAATTGTAACTTCTTCTCTTGTAGGAGAGCCTCTTTTAAACTGGGTAGGCCTTGATTACGAAAAAAATCAGGCTGTAAAAGTTTCAAACCCTCAATCTGATGATTATACAATGTTAAGACAAAATCTCGTTCCCAGTATTGTTCAGGTCGTAAAATATAACTTTGATCAGGGACAGAAAAACTTCTGGATATATGAAATTGGTAAAACATTCTTCTACAATGGAAAATCAGATAAAAAGAATACCGGTGTCGAGGAAAAAAGAGTTATATGCGGTGCTATAACCGGAGATATTAATTCCGGCAAATGGCATAACAATAAAAATATTGATTTTTATACTCTTAAAGGATCAATGGAAGCTCTTTTAAAAGAATTAAAGCTTGATGGCAGAATTGAATATATAGCTACTCCAGATGTATCATACCTCCATCCAGGTAGATCTGCCCAAATTACATTGATGCATAAAAATCCCGTAAGCTTTGGATATTTTGGCGAAATTCACCCCGATTTACTCGAAAGATGCAAGTTAATCCAACCTGTTTATATCTTTGAGATAGATTTTGAAAAAGTTTTATCTTTTATGACATATTCCGTATCAAAATACAGACAGTTGCCTCTATATCCATCCGTGTACAGAGACACAGCTTTTATCATTTCTCAGAAAGTTTCTCATCAGGATATTGTAAAGGCAATTAAAAAAGCTTCTTCAAATTTGTTTAAGAATGTAGAAATTTTTGATGTTTATCAGGGCAAAAACATTCCTGAAGGATCAAAGAGTCTTGCTTACAGGATAACCTTACTGGATCCTGAAGCAACTTTAACTGATGACAAAGTGGATGCTGAAATAAACAAAATTAAAGAAGGCCTTAAAAAAACTTACCCTGATATAAATTTCAGAGAATAAAAAAGTTAGTACATAAATATATTCCATATTTAATTAAGATTCAGAAATTCCTATCTGCTCTAAAACACCTCTTAAGGTAAGTTTTACATGAGCATAATTTAACCCGCCCTGCATATAAGCCACATAAGGTTCCCTTAAAGGTCCATCAGCGGATAATTCAATAGTTGATCCTTCTATAAAAGTTCCTCCAGCCATCACAATATTATCCTCATACCCAGGAACATTCGAAGGTACAGGAGTTAGATGAGAATTAACAGGGCTGTTAAATTGAACTGCCTTGCAGAATTTAATAAGCTTATCAGCAGAACCAAACTCAATTGCCTGTATTATATCTGATCTCACTTCATCAGGCAGCGGAGAAGTATTGTAACCCATATCATGAAATACCTGTGATACAAGAATTGCACCTTTTATAGCTTCATGAACTATACCTGGTGACATGAAAAAACCCTGTAATATGAGCCTTGACTGATTAAACATTGCTCCGCCTTTTGAACCGATACCAGGAGCTGTCAGTCTCATAGCTGCAAGTTCAACCAATTTTTTTTTTCCTGCAATATATCCGCCTGCTTCAACAATTCCGCCACCCGGATTTTTAATAAGAGAACCTGCAATAAGGTCTGCGCCAACGTCTGTCGGCTCATAAGATTCGACAAACTCACCGTAACAGTTATCTACAAAACAAACACATTCAGGATTTCTGCTTTTTACAACTTCTATTATTTCGGTCATTGTTTCAATATCAATAGGTTTTCTTAAGCTGTATCCCCTTGATCTTTGAATTGTAACCATTGTTGTATCCTGATCAACTGCTTTTGCAATAGCTTCCAGATCAACTTCTCCGTTTTTTTTGAGCTTAACCTCTTCGTAATCAACCCCATGTCCTTTTAACGAAGCCTTTATATTACCTCTTATACCGATAACCTCTTCCAATGTGTCATAAGGTGCTCCTGCAACTGAAATAAGCTTATCACCATGCCTTAAAATACCAAACAAAGCACAAGCTATGGCATGTGTACCGGATACAAACTGATTTCTGACTATAGCAGAATCACAGTTGAAAACCTGAGCATAAACCTTGTCTATTGCCTGTCTTCCAAGATCATCATGCCCGTATCCGCTGACACTTGCAAAGTGCTCTTCTCCAATTCTATTGTCCTGAAAAGCCTGCAATACTTTTTCCTGATTTACATCCCTGATTATTTCAAGTTCACCGAAAATTTCAGTTAATTTTTTTTCTGCACGGTTTATAAAAATATTATTTGTCATTATTAAAAGCCTTATAAATCATATAATTATTCTATTTATATTTAGATTAAACAAGAAATAATTTAAAGAGCAAAATATGATCAAAAAAATTTTAGGAGTAGTCTCAAAAGTGAAAAACAGCGGAAACGGTGAGTTTTCGATGTTTTGACACTAGCCGACAAAAGTTTACGGGAAAAATAAAAAATTCTTTTTTTATTTTTGAAACAGCTTATATTTAATTTACTGAAAATTATATTATTTCTACTTGCTTTCTCTTAGCCAATGTACTATATCTGTTATTAAGAAGAAGATTTTTTGGCAAAAATTAAAATGATTGAAAACGAACAAAATATAAAAACTAACTCTATAAGGCAAAATATAGGCTATATCTGTTCTATGATGATAGTATTTTTTGTTTTGGGCTTAATCATATCAACCCAGACAAAAAAACATATTGAGGCGGAAAATTCGGGAATTCCTGCAGCAAGAAAACTTGATGAACTTGTTTTAATCCTGAAAGAAGCCCAAAATAAAAAATCGGATCTGGAAAAACAGCTTACCCGCTTAAGACAGCAGATGCATAGTTTTAACAAAGAATCCCTACCTGCGGGATTATCTAACCGTCAATTTCAAAAACTATACCAAATTGCCGGATTAACTTCTGTTAAAGGAAATGGGATTATTTTAAACATAAATGATTCAGGAAATATTAAAATATCTTCCCCAGATAATGACGGTCTTGTTCATAGTGATGACATTTTAAAAATTATAAATGAAATAAAAGCATCGGGTGCAAAAGCTATAGCAATAAACAATCAAAGATTGGTCACTACAAGTGAGATTGTCACCGCAGGCAATAGTATAATGGTCAACCAGTCAAGACTGACTCCCCCCTACATAATAAAAGCAATAGGCCCATCGAATACCATGATATCTGCTTTAAAAATGCGAGGTGGCATAATAGAATACTTAGAAGTTTTTGGTATTAAAATTAATATTGAAATCAAACCTGACTTAACCATTCCTCCATACACAGGAAGTCTTTCTTAACTCGCTCTCTCAGGGTGACAAACTACTATTAATAACATATTCATCGATTTAGCAGTTCAGGTTAAATAATTCAATCGGATAAAATATTTATACAACAGCTGAATGTAAATAAATCCAATGTTTAAGACAGTTGGGGAATTAATAACTAAAAAATAAACCCTACTATATATATATAAACAATAACGAAATTAAAGGGGCTTTACAATGACAAAGATTAGTCCTGAAGAAAAGAGAAGAGAAGCATCAGACTGGATGAAAGGTCTTTTGGGGCTTGCTGTTATTTTATGCATTATAGTAGTTGGATATGTAGTTTTTCAGGGAATAAAAGGCAATTTAACGCAACAGGAAACCAAACAGGCACCTGTAACCAAACCGGTTTCTTCACCAACATAATAATTATGGAGGAAATAATAAAATGTTTAAAATGAAAGCCAAAAACCATACTATCAAGTCATTTAGAAATTCATTGATGGAAGGCAGAGATATTCTTTCAGACAGAGTTTCAGACGGGATGAAATATGCTCAGGATCAGATTGTGTATATTGGAGATTATGTTGGTAAAAATCCTAACATAAGCTTTATTAAACACAGACTCATGAAACATCCGACAAGCGGCCTTATGACCGTTGCAGGATTAGGACTTATTATATACGGTCTTTTTAGAATGGCGAAAAAGTAGCTCTCTAAATTATTCAAAATACTTCTTAAACTAAAATTCACAGTCCCCCACGTCTAGTGTCAAAATGTCGAAAACTTGAAATAAGTTATATAATGCTGAAGCTCCTGCTACCCGCAGCAGCTTTAGCATTATATAACTCCCGCTACCGCAAACTGTTTCCGCCATTTTTCACTTTTGATAGGGTCGTGTTACAAAATAGAAAATAAGAGCTATTTAACTATTTTTCAACACTCCCTTTAAATAAAAAATACGGCAAAATAATTTGCTGTATTTTTTGTAAAAACTTAAATTTTTCTTAAATTTTTCACCATATTAAAATTCCTGTATTAAATTAGAATATAAGATTTTTAAATTTAAAATCTTGTTTATTGTATTATGGATTGACATAGTATAAATAGTATAAGAAGTAATTTTATTGGAGGTATACGTATGGCAGGAGAATTGAAAATCAGACCTTTAGGAGACAGAATTGTTGTAAAGGTTATTGAAGAAACTGAAACCACACCGGGAGGTATTTTTATACCTGATTCAGCCAGAGAAAAATCACAAAAGGGCGAAGTTCTGGCAGCAGGACCTGGTAAAATACTGGAAGACGGCAAAAGAGAAGAAATGGAAGTCAAAGTTGGAGACATAGTTTTATTCGCTAAATACGGCGGTCAGGATATAAAAGTAGCCAACGTTGAATATAAAATCCTTTCAGTTAAAGATGTATACGGTGTAATTGAAAAATAATTACCGCTTATCATCTGGTTTAAAGTTTGTAAACAAGAAATAAATTTATAAAAGGAGTTAATGTTCATGGCAAAGAAAATAGTATTTAATGAAGAAGCTCGCAAGTCATTACTGGCAGGTATTGACGCTGTTGCTGATGCTGTAAAAGTTACATTAGGACCAAAAGGTCGTAATGTTATATTAGAAAAGAAATTCGGCGCACCTCAAATCGTTAATGACGGTGTTAC
>JAQVCB010000123.1 GCA_028689995.1 Candidatus Gastranaerophilales bacterium | reverse complement strand
AGAAAATATTTATTGGGATTAATTTTACAAGAGAAGCAGTTCTCAGTTCGAAGAATATCTAAAAACACGCAAGAAATAAAGCCATGGCAATTTTATGATTTTCTAGAGTCAAAGATAAATTGGAAAAATCTATTTTATCAGTTGGCAAAATTAGTCATACCAATATTTAAAGCATTAAACTTTTATCTTGCAGCAGATGGAACTCCATTAAAACAACCATATGCAAAGAATAGAATCACTAAAAGAGGCTTAGTAAACATCGCAGGAATGAAAAATATCCCTCAAAATGAAATGATAAGCATTGGATTAACAAATGGAACAATCTATATCCCATTGGATTTTTGTATTTGGGTCAGTTCAAAAGTATCAAAACCAAAAGATTACAAGAAAAAGACAGATATGTTCTTGAATCTTATGAAAAAATACATTTTGATGCAAATACCAGTAAAGACGATAATGTTCGACAGCTATTTTGCTTCAAAGAAAATCATAAAATGGCTAAACAAGAATGGATTTGTTTGGTTTACAAGAATAAAAAAGAATAGAATTGTTTATGTAAATGGAAATAAATGCCAGCTACAGAAATCAGGATTAAATTATGATAAAAGCATAGTCTGCAAAATGAATGGGATAACACAGCAGGTTAAAATACTTCGATTTTGTCTCCAAAACGAAGAATATTACATCTGTTCCAATAACATTAATCTTACAGATGACGAGTTAAAGTCTGGATATTTAAAAAGATGGAAGGTTGAGGTATTCCATAGAGAAGCGAAACAAAAGCTGGGTCTAGAATATTTGATGATGCAAAGTTGGAAGAAATTGACTAACCATGTTGGTTTTGTATGCCTTGCTTATTCTTTATTGACTGTACTTAAGCAATTGTCTTGTGGCTCTATTGGAGATGTAAAGTTTAAATTAACCGACGAGATTTTTCAGTTATCTTCTGCTATCGATATTTTTGACAGAAAATTAGCTGCCTAAATTTCTGATAAATTATAAAATATATACTTCGCCTTTTTTGAGCTCAATATTAAGCTTATTACCGTCTGTATATAAAATTTTGCCTGAAAGTTTTTCTTTATAGTTTGTCTTGTCTGAATGCAAAACGATCTTAGCTCTTTCAGAAGATTCAACATTCACATTCATAATTATTAACAGAGAAGCATCTTTATTAAATCTTTCAAATGCTATGATTTTATTATTTCCTGTAGCTAATTTCCTTATGGTTTCAGGGTTTGAATTTATTATCAGGTCACTGTATTTTTCTCTAATATCTGATACTTTCCTGATAAACTCAATAATATTATCTTTTTTCAGCCAGTTGTAACTACTTTTATAAAATAAAGGCAACTTTTTGCCGCTAAAAAATTTCTGTTCCTCTGAGGTAAAACACAAGCCTGTATTAACGGGGAGTCTTTCTCCGAGTTCAAATCCTGAATGGACAAAAGGAATGGAGTTGGGAATAAAATTATTCAACACCCATGTTAGCTTTGAATAAAGAATACCACCTTCTTTTGAGACAGCTCTTGGAGTATTGTGAGTTTCTGAGGTGCCAAAAAACGGAAGAGGCATTTCCTGCAAAGATTCATCAAGAGTTCTTTCAAAACCATTATTTTCTGCTTCTACTGCCCAGGCATGACCGATAACAGCATTATAGCCATCATCTCTGCTGGACTTTTGAATACTAAAATTTTCATCCCAAAAAGCAAAATCAGGGTCAATTTTTCTTGCAGATTCGATCATATGATGTTTAAGTTCTGAAGGAAGCGCGTGTCCCATATCTATCATAACGCCGTCTATTCCAAATTCTTCCTGATAGTATGAAATAATATTATTAATCATTGTCCATAGATTTTTATTGGCATTTGCAGGCTTTGCAAGTTCAGGATCATAATATCTTATTGTGTTATAGGCAATATAATTATAATTTTCTTCACTATCATATGAATAATTGTACATTCTGAGATAAGTAACATCACCCCAGGGCGGCTGAATATCATTTGGCGGCCAATCAGCAAAAGCACCCGGAATTATAAGTTCACCTTCTTTTGTTTTTGCTGCATATTTATCCCCTACTACCTGAATTTCTTCAGGTTTGGGTGGAATTTTAAATATATTTTTATATTCAGCATTAGGAGGAATAAATTTTCCATTGTTTTCAGGAACTTTTAAGATTTCCTCAAGTTCTTTCTCCGTAAAATCAGGGGATTGATATTTATCTGCTGATTTTTTATCTATCCAATAAAACCAGTCAGGATGAGCTTTTATCCAGTCAGCATCTTTAGAGGCTGTTCTAAACACAAATTCCAGTACAACTCTCATTTCAAGAATATGGGCTGCTTCTATAAATGCTTTAAACTGTTCTTCAGCCGGCAGGTAGATTAAAGGATCAGCAAGATTTTTATCTATTTCATAAGGGTTTCTTATAGCATATGGAGACCCAAGATCTCCTTTATTTCCATCTATTCCTATTGAATTGATCGGAAGCAAATGAATAGTATTTATTCCAAGTTTTTTTAAGTATGGAAGAATAGCTATTGTTTTTAAAAATGTACCTGTTTCTCTTATTCCTTCACTATTTAATGTAATATCTGTATATAGTCCCCCGATAATGCCGTCTTTATCATGATCATAAGCTGTAGTTAATCTGACAAAAATATTATAGATGGTAGAATTTTTTGTCCAATCTCCCGAAAAATCATGCCTTATCCCTTTTATTAGAGAAAGGGATTTATTATAAAGGGTATTTGATACTTTTTTTTCTAAAATTCCGTCTATAATTTCGTCAAAGAACTTGCAAGGGTTAACTCTTACATTTTTAACATTACTTTCATTTAGCCATAAAGAAGGTACATGATAGTTATAGTTACATAATTCTTCTTTAAGTATTTTAGATATTTCATCTAAAGCCGGCATTCTAATTCCTTATTATACAAGTGCAAGTTGTCTGTCGAAATTTTTTATCTCAATTACAAAGTCTTCTATGTTTTTAAATTGTTTAAATACCGATACATATCTAAGATATGCAACCATATCTATATTTTTAAGTTCTTCAAGGATTTTTTCACCCAGATAAAAACTAGAAATTTCTTTTTTACCTGATAAAGAAAACTCAAATTCAATATTATCAATTAAATCTTCGATAATATCGATATTAATATCACATTTATTACAGGCGGTATTAATGCTGTTAAATAATTTGCTTCTTGAATATTCTTCCCTTGAACCATTTTTTTTAACAATGATTAGTGGAAAAAATTCTATCTTTTCATAAGTTGTAAATCGCTTTTGACAATTTTCACATTCTCTGCGTCTTCTTATACTTGATTTTTCTGCTGTTGAACGTGATTCTAGTACTTTACTGCTTTCGTGGCCGCAAAACGGACAAAGCATAGCATACTCCTTATAAAATTATAAATACCCTGAGTTCCCCTAAATACATATCACAAATTATTTTATGTAAAAGATAGTTCACTGTCTAGCGCATTTGGTATAATATTTTACAAAATAAAGTCCTAAAATGCCGATTATGATAAAAATAATACTCATGAGTTTAGCAATTGGCATTCCTAATATTATATATATATTATCTACTCTAAAACCTTCTACTATAAACCTGCCCAATGAATACAGAATCAGGTATATAAAAAACAATGAACCGTTTTTGCCCTCAAATTTTTTTCTAAAAACAAAAAATAAAAGCAAAAATACAGTAAAATTCCATATTGATTCATATAAAAATGTCGGATGAAAATACTGATAATTCAAATATTCCGGCGGCCTGTTTTCAATTGGTATATATAGTTTCCAAGGTAGATCTGTCGGAAATCCAAAAGCTTCTGAGTTGAAAAAGTTCCCCCATCTGCCGATTGCCTGTCCAAGTATAAGGCCGGGTGATACAAAATCTGCATATTTTAAAAGCGGCAGTTTATTTAATTTTGTATATACAGCACCTGTAATAAATCCTCCAATAATTGCCCCATGTATTGATAATCCGCCATGCCATGTCATGAATATTTCCTGAAGATGAAATTTATAAAAGCCCCAGTTAAAAAGCACAAAATATAACCTTGCGCCGATAATAGCTCCAAGAAGAAGAAATATTGCAAGATTTAATATTTTATCAGGGTTTTCACCCTGCTTTTTCGCAATTTTGACTGTTACTGCAAGTCCTGCCAAAAAAGCAAGCGCAATAATAATTCCATACCAGAATATTATTATCGGTCCAACTTCTAATGCTATAGGTCCAGGTGATTTAAACATTATCTGGATTTTCCTGTTGATTTTGGTTGTTATTTAACATTGCATCATATTTTTGTATATCGGCATTAAGGAATTCAATTTTATTTTTAATAGCTTCTGTATCTGAAGAATCTTTTGTTAATTTTAAATATTGAATATAAGCTATCTGAGACTTTTTAAAATTATCATTAATTATCAAAACTGTATTTTTATCAGGTTTTTTATTTTTATCAATTAGCGAAAGAGCTTTTTCTTCACATATTACAGCCAAAGTGTAGTATGCGTCAGCAAAATCATTTTTAAGTCTTAAGGCTTCTTGTAATGAAGATATAGCCTTATCATATTGCCTTTTTTTATTATAAGCTATTCCTAAATTATAGTGCGTCTGAGGAAAATTAGGATTTAAATCATTAATTGATTCAAGTCTTGATATAGCTCCGTCAATATCACCGGCTTTCATGAGAAGATTTGCCTTATTATTGAGTTTTTGAATATCAAGATTTGAACATGATGTCACTAATATAATTGATATAAATATCAATATAATATTTTTTAAGTTTAAAAAATTTTTCATGAGTTTTTTAATCAACCTCCAATGTAAATTTAAATATATACTAAACAGGACTGGTTTTACAACCAGTCCTGTAGATAATCCAGAGTGATTTTATGCAGAAAAGTCTAAAGATTGACCTTCCATATTATTTAAGTTGCTTTTTCTGTCAATGTTTGAAAGTAAAGCAGATTTTTCATTAACTTCTTTTCCTGAAACAGTAGCTTTTTCTTGAGCATTTGTTATCTGATCAGAAACATTATCTACTTTTGTTTGTAATTGTTTAACATTTGTTTCTTGCTGAGTTTGTCCTTTTATAAGTCTTGATAATTCTAATTCAGTTTGTTCTAAAGCTTTGTTTCCTTGATTTTCTGCTACTTCTTTTAATGCTTTTACTTGTGTTTCAACTTTTGCTTTTTTTATTTCTGTCAGTTCTATTGGTACTTCTTCTGTTGCTGTTGAAGTTTGGCTAGTATTAGTTACTGTTGATGTCAGTTCATTTGTATCTGCTAAAACATTATTATCTACTGATACAGGATTCAAATCTACGGATATTGATATTATTGGTAATGTTGCTAAAGTTCCTGAAGTAAGTGATGAAGTACCTAATGTTGATATACTTGGTGCTGCAGATTTAATACCAGCTTCATTTAATACTTTATCATCCTTTAGTGCTTTTAAACCATATGAATTCAATACTTCAGTAAATTTATCATTAATTTTTTTGTTCAGATCTTCTTGTTTGGATTGCGCTGAAGAAAGCTGATTTTCTAAAGTGGATAGACTGTCGTTTAAACTAACAACCTGTGACACATTTTTATTATGAATTTCTTCGGCTGCATTAAACTCAAGATAAACCGGATCTTTTTTATTGGTTTTAAAAAAATTAGATTTAGCCATTGTGACATAGATTGTAGATTGTGATTGTTGTTGCGATGATGATGTTGTTGTTAACATAATAGCTCTCCTTGATTTTTTTGAATTTATCTTATATATATAAAGTATTGATCAATGAAATAATTGCTAAATAATTGATATATATGTATAATTTATTTACATTTCTTAATAATATAAAAACGGTGAATTCTGGTTTAACTTGCAACACCTGTAAAATGTTGTTGTAATTCATAGAATTTTTGATTCGGTGTTTAGTATCCTAATACTTTCATGAAGCGGTTATTAAGCCAATCTTCTACATATTGAATATCTTTATCTGTAATTTTATCAAAGGCAATTCCTTTAGTGACAAAACTTCTTATTAATGTATTTAAGTTCCTTTTTCCCAAGCGTGATAAGGCTTACAAAAGAAGGACTTTACCTTTAAATCTTCATTGACTCTTTCATTTCAACAAAACTCACATCAATTGTCATAAGTTATTGTTTTAGCTATTTTAATGATATTAGTTTTTCTAATGCGTAAACAAAGGCATTAGATGCTTACTCAACAGTTTTCTGTGCAAACATTTTTATTCTTTTGTCGCTCTATCTACAATAACTACCAATCTATTTTACCTTTTAACATACAAGAGGGAGCGTTAAAAGTGAAACGATGAGTTTTAACTCATTCAGAGCTTTGCCTGGTCGTAGCGGCTGTAGACTGGATATACAAAACATTTTGTTAGTTATGCATCTATCATTATTATAAAAAGTATAATATTCAAAAAATGATTCAATAAAATCGCAATTATTTTTTGGATAATGATTCTTTTAAAGCAATTTCTAAAGTATCAATTTTTGCCTGAAGAGTTTTTACTTTATCACCTGATTCATCAGATTCTACAGAAGCTCTTTCTGCATTGCGCATATGCTTTTTTACTCTTTCTTTCAGCTCCATTATTTTACCTGCGCTTATTAAAAATGCTCCAAAAGAAGAATAAATTGCAAGTGCTGCTATTGCAAGTCCAAAATTAACATTTAAAGGAGTCTTTTTATAAAAATATGCAAAATTGACTTGCTGGCCATAATTTAAGTATGCAAAATAGCCTATACTTATAAAAAGTATTGTTCCAAGTATTAGTGTTAAATTTTTCATATAGTTTCCTTCTTTCTTAATATTCTTATTAATTTTTTTATATCATCTTCAGGCTCAATTTCAATAGTCATTTTTTCTTTGTCGGTAGGATT
>JAQVCB010000122.1 GCA_028689995.1 Candidatus Gastranaerophilales bacterium | reverse complement strand
CAATTCTGCCTACTTTTACAGCTTCAAATATTGACGCATAATTGTCATCTTTTAACACCATATCAGCAGCTTCTTTAGCCACATCTGTACCACTTTTCCCCATTGCCACACCAATATTTGCCTTTTTTAGAGCAGGTGCATCATTTATTCCATCGCCTGTAACAGCCACTATATTTCCTTTTTGCTGAAGCATTTCAATAATTTGAAATTTATGTTCCGGTGAAACTCGTGCATATACGGCTATATTTTCAATATTTCTAACAAGAAAATCATTGTTATTTGAATCTAATTCCTGCCCTGTTATAACAAGTTTGTTATCTTTGAGAATACCAACCTGTTTTGCTATTGCAGCAGCTGTGATTTTGTGGTCACCAGTTAGCATAACTACATTAATTCCTGCATTATGAGTATTTTTTATTGCTTCAATAACGTTTTCTCTCGGAGGATCAATAATTCCCTGAAATCCGACAAATTCTAAATTATGCGTAGCTTCACTTTCAATATCAACTTCTTGTTTATTTTGTATATTAAGTTTTTTAATTCCAAAACCCAAAACCCTTAAACCTGATTCTGCCATTTTTAAATAGTGTTTTGAAAGCTCAAAATTATGTATGTTATTGGAAAATGACAATATCTTTTCTGGTGCTCCTTTCACAAACAGCATATTTTCATCTTTTGTTTTATATAAAGTCGCCATATATTGTCTTTTTGAACTAAACGGTATTTCATCAACAAGTTTGTATTGAAATTCCTTCTTCTCGATATTAATTCCAAATTTATCAGCAGCTACAATTAAGGCTCCTTCTGTTGGATCTCCATCTATTTTCCATTCTCCGTTATCTTCATACAATACTGCACTGTTACAAAGCAAGCCAGTTAAAAGTAATAAATTTAAATCGTCATCTTTTTTAACCTTAGAATTGTTTAAAAAAACGTTGCCTTCAGGTTTATAACCAATCCCCGTAAAATCATATATTTTACCATTGGCATAAGCTTTAGTAACAGTCATCTGGTTTTCAGTAATTGTTCCTGTTTTATCTGTGCAAATGTAATTACAGCTTCCAAGTGTTTCTACAGCTATTAGCCTTCTAATAATTGCGTTTTTATTAGCCATTTTTTTTAAACCGATCGCCATAGCTATTGTTACAACTATTGGTAAGCCCTCAGGAATAATTGATACAGCCATACTAATCGAAAATAATATCATCTCAGATACTGTCAAACCTTTAAGGATGCCAATAAAAAATACCGTGAGCGATAATCCAAGAGATATACTTCCAATTTTTATACTAAATTCCTTAAGTTTCTTTTGCAGAGGAGTAATTTCTCTTTCGGTTGTTTTTACATCAAGAGAAATTTTACCCAGTTCAGTTCTTTCCCCGGTTTTGACAACTACTCCTTTTCCTTTTCCATTAACGATTATTGTTCCCATAAAAGTCATGTTTGTTTGATTCATTATGGGAGTATTATCATTTTTTATAGTATTAACCTGTTTTCTTGCAGGTATTGACTCACCCGTAAAAGCGGATTCATCTATTTCAAGTTCATTTTCTTCAAAAAGTCTTAAATCTGCCGGAACTTTATTGCCTGCTGTTAAAACAATAATATCTCCTGGAACAATCTCAGTAGAATCAATTCTTTCTTCCATACAATTTCTTACGACTATTGCTTTTAATGTGGTTAACTTTTTTAGGGCTTGCATTGCTTTTTCAGCTTTATATTCCTGAAAAAAGCCAATTATCGCATTTATAACGACAACTGATAAAATTGCTATCGTGTCGATATGATGTCTGATAAAAATCGTAAAAAAAGCGGCAATTAATAGAATATAAATCAAAGGATCCGTAAATTGATTGATAATCAACCGCCAAAGGGGTTTTGCTTTTTCCGGTTTTATAGAATTAAAACCAAAATCTTTAAGCCTTTTCTTTGCTTCTTCGCCGGAAAGTCCTCTTTCATTAGTATCTAGTTCGTTAAAAACTTCTTTTACCGTTTTTTTATAATACATTTCTACCTACTTATTTTCAGTGAGTCTTATATCTAAAGGGGGAGCTTGTACCAGTTGAATTGTAGTTGAAGAAATTTTGACCTGACCGTTAGTCTTGTCAAATTCCTCTAAAATTCGTGTAAAGAGCATATCTTTAGTAATAACACGTTTTTTGTAGTCTGTTATATACCTTACAGTAAATTCAACCCAATTATCATTCGCTATTATAGTTATCATTGGTTCAATTCTTGCTCTTTCAACAAGGTATTTCCTTAACATATTTTCCCAGGCTTCATTTGCCTCGTTAATATATTCGCCAACAACCTCATATAAAATTTTATTGAGTATTTCCCGTGCTAATTTATAATTACATCCATACTGAACAGGAATAGTGATTTTATCCCATATAAAAGGGAAATCTCCTGAGTAATTATACACAGGAGATTTAAAAACAAAACTGTTACTTATCTGAACAATTCTTCCTGTATACAAATCAGTTTCAACCCATTCACCCAGTTCCATTATAGTCGTACGCAAAATACTGATATCAATTACATCCCCCTTGATACCGCCTAATTGAACTCTGTCACCTATTCTGTAAAAATTCCTTGAATTTATTGCAAGCCATCCTGCAATACTGCCTATAACTTCCTGCAATGAAAAGGCAACACCTGCTCCAATTACTCCAAAAGCTATTGTTAAACCTCTAAGTCTTTGATAAAAAACAACCAACAGGAAAAGTATGATTACTAAATATCCCACAAGAGTGATCATTTTACGTATGTGATAGCTCTGTTCTGAATCAGTAATATGATTGGAAGCGTACTTTTTAAAAATTCCGGCCAAGAAATTAATTATTAAAATACCAATAATAGCCACTGTAAATTTTATAAAAAGCTCATTAGAAAATATTTGTTCAACAATATTCATTTATAGCCTTTCCAATTTATTTATCAGTTTCATTAATTCTGAATCTGGGAGGATTATAGTTTTCAGAAATATAATCCTGTGGGATTGCGATATTATTACCATCTCGGAGAGCTGAAAAATGCGGTGACATAATTTCTATGCCTGCTTCATTAAATTTATCCTGAATATTTTTATGAAGCTCAGAATAAGTATTTTGCATAACTGAAGGCTTATTGGTATAAGCATTTACTTCATAAGATATATAAAAATCATCTAATTTAGTCTGTAATACAAAAGGAATTGGTTTAGCAAGAACATTTTGAGTTGATAATGCTGCATTAATTAACAATTCATGAACTTTTCTCCATGGTGTACTATATCCAATAGAAACAGTAGTGTGAAGAATAAGGCCAGGATCTTCCGCAGATGAGCTATAGTTAACAATAGGGCTTCCCAGTACCAAAGAATTTGGAATTGAAATTATTTCGTATTTTATTGTTCTAATACGTGTTACAAGCAAAGTTTTTTCAATAATATCACCTGTCGTATCCGCTATTTTTAATCTGTCTCCTGTTTTAAAAGCTCTTGTATAAGTGAGAATTATACCTGCAACAATATTTGCAACCGCAGTTGTTGAACCCAGCGAAATTAAAACCCCTAGAAAAATAGATAATCCCTTAAAAGCGTCTGATTCTGCCCCCGGCAAATAAGGAAAAATTATTGCCAATACTATAGCGAACATTAAAAAACGAACTATTTTAGATGTTGTATCAGCCCATTCTTTATAGAATCCTGAAAATCTCAATCTACTTTTGGATATCTCAGAAAAAACGAATTTAATAAATTTATTTAAATAATAGGTAATTATTATTACTATCGTTATAAATAACAAATTTGGAAGATAATCTATGATTGAATTCCAAATATTAATGAGAGATGAAAACAAATTGTATTTAAGCAAGTTAGAAAAGTCTGCTGTCCAAACAAAAAAGCTTAAAATTAAAATAAAATAAAGGTATATTAGTCCTAATTCAGTAAATATTCCCAAAATCTTAATAGTCCAGATTAAAATATCAATGATTCGATCTATTGGTAAAAGTTCATAATTTTGAATTTTTAAAGGACGAATAACTGTGCCTTTCCAGGAATCAAGTATCTTTATTATTTTTTTAAATAAAAGCCTGAAAAGATTAAAAGCTAAAATAATTGCTATTGTAGCAATAAACGTATATACAATGCCCAGTAAAATATTCTTTAGGCTTCTTGCTTCTCTATAATCTTCTATACCTGTTTTAATTTCTTCAACATAGTTTTTAGCAAGTTTTTCTCTTTGTACTCCTTCTATTCTTGCATCATTATCAGTTACAGAGATTATAGTTGAAGTTCCTGAAATAATATCAGTATAATTATCCTGATTTTTTACAGTTATTGAAGTTGTTTTGAATGACTTATCTTCTGCAAGTCTTTTTATCCTGCTTGAAACAATTTTAGCTCTTAATTCAGGAGTGAATGAACCGGCTCTTGTTTTTATCTCGAATAGCTCTTTATTATCAAGAACTACAGGTGCTTGATTATAGATTTCTGTATTATTATTTTGAGAAAAAGCAAAATTACAACTTATTATCAGGAATAAGTTAACTATAATTAAATATGTTTTTATTTTTTTTAAAAAAAATAATTTATTAATCATAATTTTAATTTATCTTTGTTTAATCCATTCTTTTGCTTTATTCAGTTCGGATATATCATAATATTTTGCTTTACCGGGCATTATCTTATCGAAAATTTGCACAATACCTTTTTCAAATTTTTTATCACCTGCAATAGCCAAATATTCAAAAGAATCATAGTGTTTTAAATAGAAATTAAAATCAGCTAAAAAACCGCCAAAGGTATATCCCTTAACGTTATCTAGCAATATTAGACAATTCATTTTCCCATATTGCTTAATTATGTCTTCTACTATAGGTATAACTGCTTCCACATCTTCTTTTGTTATCATATCAGTTACTTCAGCGTAAAAAAGATTTTTATCTTTTTCAATATTTTTTATCATTTTATTCTCCGTTACTTTAAATTTTTTGCTCTTAATATATACCACTTCAAAAATGAATTTGGGATTTTAACAACAAATAAAAATGGTATTCGGTAGTAGGAGCGTTATTTTCGGAAGCGATATACGGTAGTGGGAGTGAAGTAAAACTGTAGCGAAGGCGATGAGCCTTTGCGTAAGTTTTATATAACTCGTTCGAGCCTTCGGAAATATAAACTCGTTTTAGTATAAGTAACTTTTAAATAATTAGTATTCCTCGAAACGGTAAATCTAATTTGTCTTAATTTGAATTAATTAATAATATTTTTTAAATTCTCATCATTGCAGATATTTGAAGTCAAATTAAAACTTCGTGTTTTTTTCAAAAATTTAGTAAAAAATCATTTAACCTAAACTTCCCATTCCGAGACTTTTGCACTCGTGCATAGCTTGAATTCAAGAAGTTTATTTATCCCCATTAGTAAGATATAGTCATATTATCTCTTTAGTAAATTGTTTGATCTAAAAAGTAATATAATCGGGATAAGAATTTTTCAACTCCGAAAATCTATAAAAAGACAGAAGAAAAATTCTTATCCTCAAGCATTAAACCTGACATTTATTTCTCAAATATTATCAAATTATGTTCAGCCTCAATTAATGAAATAAATGAATTTAAACACTTATTACTTGCATACTCAATATTCAAAACAAATACACCAGATTTTTAACTGTCAACAGTATGTACTATCTGGTTTTAAATTTCTTTTCTATTTTCTCAGATTTTTAGTTATTAAATCTCTTTTTGACTATTGCCAGCAATCTTTACTTCTTTTTTGAAATTTACTCCTTCTTTGATCTTTCTTATAGAAACGATTTAAAGCTTCATAAGCATCTGCTAACATACTATTTTGAATATCATATTTTTCTGAATGTAATTCATCGTAATTCACTTCCTGAGCCCAAACACTATTTTTTGATTTCTCCACGAATAGTCTCCTATCTACTGTTCAAATATCCCGATATTTAAATAATCGGAATATTCACTGGAAACTTAAGTAAATAATTGTAAATTTCTATTTGTTTAAAGAGATTACACCAAAAACTAATATATTCTAAATGGCAACCTGTTTTTTTGAAAATATATTAGCTAATTCAGGACAACTTTCAGTATTTGGTTCATTTTCTACGATTATTCTTTTTTTAAGTTCTATTTCAAGATGTTTATTATTGAATTTTTTCACATAATTTATAACCACATCACTTTGAAACCATGTATATGTTTCAATAATATCCCCTTTAGGAACTTTTAGAGCTTTGTATCCAAGAAATCCATCTGTTACATAAGAAGTTTTGCAAACTACTACAAATTTTTTCTCCAAACCTGGATTAACGTGATTTAGTTTGGTTAAAGTTCCATCCTGATTTTCCAGATAAACATCTTTTACAGTGTTTTGAGGAGTAATTGTATATCGTAAACCTGATGTCTGAAGATATTCAGGTTTATTTACAGTAGTTTTTGCACCCCAGTTCAGCGCATCAATAATTCTCCGTTCAGATACAAGAATTTTACATAAAGAATCATTAAACGGAAGTATTTCGGAAATATCTCTGGTAGTGACTTGACCAGCATCAAGAATGCCCCTGACATTAGAATTATTAAACATTACTATTTGTGCATTTGATTTTTCCCTTATAGCATCTGCAACAAAACTAGCAAGAGGGTTTTCTGCAATCTCCTCTGGAGATCTGATATCATGGTCCAAATAGCTTATTATTTCAGGAATACCAAGATATTTATCCTTTATATCCTCTATTGATAAATCTTTTTCAAAATTTATTGTTTTTTGAACATTATTATGTGCAGACCTTATTACTCCGTCTGAATTAAAAACAACATCCAGAATACCCAGATAATTACCGTCTTTTCCGACTTGAGTTATTACAACTGGTTCTCCTTTGGGTGATATTATCAGGTTTTTTTCAGAAGATATACCTTTTATCAGATCATGAGAATGCCCGCCAATAATAATA
>JAQVCB010000121.1 GCA_028689995.1 Candidatus Gastranaerophilales bacterium | reverse complement strand
CTCTTGGAATATTTACTTCAAATTCACCTGCAATGTCTGATTTTAGGCGTTTTTTAGAATATCCATTACGTGAATTTTCAGTTTCTTTGTTTTTGTAGTCATACTTGGAATATCCAAGCTTTGATTCTAATTCAGCTTGAAATATTTGCTCAAATACTTCTGAAAAAGCATCTTTAAAAACTTCATTCACTTCTTCTTTTGTTATCGGATTTCCTTCTCGATAACGCTCTTTGATGTAATCGTAATTTACAAATGGTGATTTCTTTTTCTCTTTCATGTGAAAAACCTCCGTTTCTATACTATTACTTTCGGAGGTTTACACAAAATTATTTATGGATTCATTAATTCTTAGTTTCAAGAAGATAGTCTTCAACCAGTTTTCTTAACCCGTCTGTGCTTATTAATCCAGTTAACCTGCAATTACTGCACCTTGAAGGAAGATTTTCTCCCTGTAAAAGAGATCTTCTTAATTCTATTATTTCTTTGGAATTAAAGGATTCTTTTATGTCACCATTTTTATTCAGCTTGTTGAATTGAGAATGACGGAGATCACAACAATTGGCTGTATATCCTGCACTATTAATTTGAAATGTTTTCCAGGGCTGGGTGCAGCATCTTGTTACATTTACATCATTAATAGTTCTATTTCCCGATTCAATTTTTTGCTGTTTATTCATAACTTTATTAATACAATTTCTAACACTATATTGGCGGAAAAAATCCGCATTGTTATTTTTAGCTATTTGTTCAGCCATTTCTATTTGTTTGATAGCCTCGGCCAATTCATCTTCTGATAGTGAGTATATTGATCTGATGTTATGTTTCCTGCTTTTATCACTTTCTACAAGACTATTAACTTCAAATGAATTTACTCCTAAAGATAAGCCTTTTTCGACCCATTCTGATAATTTATACATAACTTTATCAGACAATGTACATTCCCATTTAAGTATAGGCGGTTTTCTCCCATCACTTTCTGCAGCGGCTTTAATTCTTTTAATATTATCAAAAAGTAAATCAAGCTTTAGTCCCTGTCTTAACCATTCGGCTGTTTCTTTTTCAACCGTATCAAGACTAATTCTTATGTAGAAAATTCTGGACAGTACTTTAATATCTTTATCGGAGAGTTTTTTAGCAAGATTTGTAATAAGTTCAACTTGAAAGCCTGCATTAATCATATGTCCTAATACTTCATTCCATTGAGGATGAACAAGCGTTTCCCCATATCCATTCAGCTTTAGGTGTTTAATGTTAAGATCCTTTAACTGTTTTACACAGTTTTCTATGCCTCCAACTGTTTCGAAGTCGAAATTTTTATCCTTTACATTCGAAATATCACGTGTGCAGTAAACGCATCGAAGATTACAGCAGGTGGTAAGTTCTATCTCCATAAAATGGATGTTATTAACATATAACAGATGATTAATATTAGTTTCTGTTTTATCGGTTATTTCTGCCACTATTTCAGGTATCATAATTTACTCCTTGCAAATTAATATATGCTAATTTAACTTTGATATTAGTCAAGAGTTTTATAGACTCTTTGAGAAAGAAGCTTTGTTTTTGATCCGCTTATCATTATGTGAGAAAACTTATATTCTTCAGTCTCACTGATTTTCTTTATAGCATTATTAAATTCCACAAATTGAAAACTGATGTCATTAAAATATGTGGAAAAATCCTGATAAACTTCTACAAGCTGATCAGGTGTGATCCATACATCGGCAAAGCCATTAGTTACTTTCACATCTGTTCTGTCTTGAGCCCAACAGGCGTGCTCTCGATTTATTTGATTTTTATTTATTTCAGGATAAAACTTCATTTGAATATAAAAAACCCCATTATCTTTCAAGGTTTTATAAAAAGATTCAAGAATATTATTTCTAATTCCCCTTACACATATATGCTGAACTGTTATCATTGAGTATATGAGATCATAATAGTTATCAGCGACATCACCGCAGTCATTGCCATTTGTAAGATAGAACCGCTTATCCTTAAGCAAATTATCTTCTTTAGCAAAATTAATCATTTGTTCGCTTATGTCAGCTCCATCCACAGAGAAACCACTTTTTACCATTTCTCTCATTAAACGGCCTACTCCACAGCCAAAGTCAAGGACTTTTATATCTTTTGGTACTTTTGAAAAGCTGGTTCTTATTTCATCAATGGTATCTCCACTTATATTCAAAGCTCTTCTTTCCATAAAATCGTTAAGAATATATGCCAAAAAAGATCTACTCTGTTTAGCAATAGTATCATAATCAATACCTACTAATGATTTAGCGGAATTTTCAGACTTTGCTCCACAATTATAATATTTTTTTTGCATATCAACATATTGCTGAAAAGTCATTTAATCCTCCTTGTATTTTATTTTCATTCAAATTAATTATAGCATTAAATGCCTCTTATAGAATAATCTCAAAAACAGCAAATGAATATAGACCTGTTTTGTTAAATGGTTTCAAGGTTTTCAGGAGTGCTGTCCGGATTTACTGACTCTTCCCAGTCTTGTTTTTTCTTAACAGAGTATTAGATTAGTAAAAGTTCATTATTTTTTCGAAAAATATAATTTGCTCAATATTTCCAAGATCATATTTAGCGCTTACAGGGATAGGATAAAAAGTGTATTTATTATTTATCAGATAATTCAAAGCAGGCCCGACAAAAAATTCTTCTTTGTACATCAGTCTTTCTTTAAACTGTGTTTCAATGGAGCTAATTAAATCAAAGCCATTGCTTACCATATAAATACCCGCACTTGCAATATTTGATATATTGGATTTTTCAACTACCCTGGTTATTATCCCATTCTCAACTAAAACATAGCTTTTCGTGTTTCCAAAATCAGTATTTACCGGCAAATATCCTGAGTTAGGGGAAATATTAACAGGTAAATTAAAATGAACGTATTGATCGCTATTAACAATAATTGTAGGATTATTATCTATGTAATCTTTAGCAGTATAGACAGAAGCTGATGGACCCGGTGGAGTTGTCGCGCTTATCACTAAATTAAAATCCAAATTAATATTTTCTTTTAAAAGGATTTCATTTATTTGGCTTTCGACTTCATATTTTTCTGCAAAATACTTCGTAGTAATAAAAATAATTCTGTCATCTCGTCCAAAATTAATTTTAATTGACTTTAAAAGCCAATTTAAAATCTTTTTGCCTGCCACTTCTATAAAAGGTTTAAATTCACCAAAATCTTTGGTTCTAGTACCATTTCCCGCCATTGGAATAATCCAGGTTTTTTTATAATTCATTTTTAATATTCCATTTTATATATTAATCAAAAATTCAAACATTATTTTGCTATAAAAAACAGGTTGATTCAAGACTTTCATTTATTTTATACCTTTATTTTTAAGCCCCATATTTAAAGCAGCATCATTAACTGAATCAATGAATATCATAGGATAAGAAGATTCCAGATTTTTTGCAAAAGAGATGAATATATGTAATATATCGTAGACATTATTGTTGAATGGAAATGAAGGATAACCAATTTTAAAATTACCGATTGCTCTGATTTGTTTTTGAATTTCATAGTAAAAACGGGAAAAGACCACTATTGCCGTGCTATCAGGATTTTCCTCAAGAAGTTTTGATGAAGGATAAACATTTAAACCTGAAAATACAGTATTTTGAACATTTGGATTGTTGTCCACAAGATAATCAAGCTTTATATTTACTTTATTTTTACATTCTTGAAAGTAAGCACCTGTTCCCCAGCCAATAACTTTTTTATATCCACTCAGATCATTGATAAACCCTATTTCATACTTTCTTATATGATATTGAGATAAAAACTTTTTACGGGGTGCAAAAGTGTTTCGCTGGCAGAAATTTACAATTTCTCTTACCTGATCCCTCGTTTCAGGCTTTAACACACTTAGTTTTTTGGAAATAAAGTTCCAAAAATCAAACAATCCAATAAAATGGGTATATTCATTTTCCTTAATTTTATGTTTATCACTTAAAATACTGATTAAATTAAAATCTTTCACAATTTTATCATAATAATCTTGTTTTTTAGATTCAAAAACAGGTTTAAAATCCGCCTTGACAAAAAATGGATCTACATTTGGGAAAAAATTATTTTGCCCTTTAATCTCTCCGCCCGGACAGTATACAGAGGTATAAGGAATACTGGATAAATAGGGTTTAGTGCTTTCTAAATAATTTAAGTTATTTACTCTATTAGGAACACCTACTCTCTGAACCTCAAGTCCAAACATTACATCTTCCAATTCACAATGAAGCAGAGCTTCATGTTTTTTTATAAAATTCCAGATGGATTTATGGGTTATATAAATTCCTCCGCAACAACTGGCTGTTTCATAAAAATCATCGTAAAATAAATTTACTAACCTGGTAAACTCAAATTTATAGGCGGCTTTATCATAATCCCATTTTTTAAAAATCGGATCATCCATAACAAGATGATAATCAGGATATTTATGAATATATTTTTTTTCAAGATCATAAAAATAAAACTGAGGAACGGTTAACATTGATAAGACTTTTCCATAATTTTTCAATGATTTTAAAAAGTCTTCAGAGATCTCATATCTGTCATGCATAATACACAAGTTGCCATATTTCGCTTTTTGAGCTATCAGGTTCTTCTTTTTGCTAATCCAGCCTCTTTTATCATAAAAATCAATAGATGAAATTCTCTCGTCTTTGGTTAAGTTTTCAGGAATTACTCCACAAATAATAATTTCAAATTTCTCAGGAGCATATTTAAGTATATTTTTAACCATTTTATTTGTCTGCTTTAAATCAGGAGTATTTAATATTCCAAATGTCCATCCTCCGGTTTTAACATCATCAGCGATCATTGATTTTTCAATTTTTTTATATATTTTTACTGAGTATGCTTCAATAATAAAATATTTTTCTAATAAAATTGACCCATTATAGTATTCTCTTTCTAAAAAATCTTTTTCAGAAAGCAAAGTTGGCTTTATATTATCAATATAATCAATGTCTATAATAATTCCGTCTTTTGCCAAAATATGAGCAGCTTCCCAGAATATGATCTTAGCGAATCTTGAACTTCTGATGCCTAATGTGAGAATGTTTTTTTGAGATTCAAAATCATATTTATTTCCAAGACGAAACATATTATTTATTTCATTAGTAACATCTTCTATTTCAAAACTGCTCTCTATTTTTGCGGACATATTTTCAAAACCCAGACAGAGAAAACTGTTGAAATTATAATTATCTTTCAGTCTATTTAGAATTTCTTCTATAGTTTTTGCAGAAATTGAAAAATTCTTTTTTTTGAATTTATTATCCTCAAATAAAGGCATTACATTCTCCTACTCATAAAGGTCTTGATAAATCACACTCAACAAGGTCAGTGACTCGAACAATAGTAATCTTTGTGTCTAATCCTGGCTTTTTGAATATTTCTTCAATATCCCGCACAATATTCTTGTCATGAATAAATGAATATTGTTTCATTTCATCAAGTTTTTGCAACACATTAACTGATTCAAATATTATAAATTTAATTCGACTTATATCTTCACTAAATTTAAAGTTGTTTGTTGAAATAAAATTATCAATATAACTTTGTATAGACAAGTATAATCCATAAAATTCATATTTTTCGGAGGAAATATATTTATAAACATTTTGACAGATAGCAGCTTCGCATATTATATATATGTCAACATTCTCAACAATTGATTCAAAAAACCTTGTATAATGTTCAAAAGAATTGTTAATCTTAAAAAACATAGGAACATTATCTTTATATTCAACAAGTTTTTTACTGAAGACTTCAATTAAGTCGTCTTCTTTATGGGTTTCCAGATTAACAATTGCAGGTATTCTTTTCATCCAGGATCTTTTAATTGCTTCAATTGAGCCAGGCTCTCCAAATGAATCCCACATGCCTCTGTATGCTATAAAAGGGTAATCAAACAAATATTCAGACATCTTTTCTCCAGGAATATAAAATCAATTGTAATAGTATGTGTTATTTATTAGGATAATAACGTGTACATAGAATTGTGTTATGTGTATAGGTATTTTCTAATTCTTATGTTGCAAGCAGTTATCTAATTTTATATATTGCGGATTCTCTCAAGTGACAAATTGATTCCTGATTCCATATAATTTTTACTATGCTTTTTGATAGCTTGAACATATAGCATATTAATTAATTTAAAGAAATCAATAACGGTCTGACTCAGGAAATAGAACCCGTTGAGGAATCTTAATTCCAGCTTAAAGTTTTTCCAGTAGTACTGTCTTTTTTAGGAGAAAAGATCTTCTCGTAATTAGAAGCCATGTCTGCATTAATTGTTTCAAAACTGTATCCAAGGCAACATTCCTCTCTCAATTTTATTAAGTATCAATATTCTATAAGTATACAATTAAGTTAAATAAATTACAAAAATTTATCGAAGATTATGAGGTACATAAGCAAAAAGATATATTCTTAACCTTAAAAATATCCAGACAAATATAGAAGATAAACTTGATAATATTTTCAGCAGTGCAATATTGAGTAAAGTTATTCTATACAAAGAAAAAGTTGATATTATTCTCTGCAAAGATCAATTACTTAGAGCATTGGAAGCAATAACATATGATACTCAGCTTCTTGAAGAACAGAAAGAAGAGACAAAAGAGCCAATAAACATAGTCAAAAAAATTCGCATATCATCAACTTCTAAAAATGGAAGCGTGTTGATAATTTCGGATTACAAGAAGCAGGAAGTTAATATCAATTCTCAATTAGTTAAGGCTATTGCAAAAAGTTATTACTGGAATAACATTTTAATTTCAGGAGAAGTTGAAAGCATAAAAATGATACAAAAAATTGAAAATTTCAGTAGTGACAGATATATTAAAAAGATTCTCAATTTAAGATTTCTTGCTCCTGATATTGTTGAAGCAATATTAAATGGTACTCAACCAAGAGATTTCAATG
>JAQVCB010000021.1 GCA_028689995.1 Candidatus Gastranaerophilales bacterium | reverse complement strand
CCAACTGCAACTATTTTATTATTTTTAATTTTATCAGCAACACCTATCATAAAAAATGTAGTCATATCCACCTCTAAATCTAATCTATGACTGCATTATACCATAAAACCATGTGCAGTGGTCTTTTTTTTATATGGGAGCCTACAGCCGCTACGATCGGGTAAAGCCCGAATGAGTTTTTAAAAGTAAAACTCATCGTTTCACTTTTAACGCTCCCGCTTCGCTTGCTCTGCACGGCTTTCGCTTTTACAGTGGTCTTCTTAAAGACATTTACCTCTCTCTGTGAATTTTATATAAGTCTTACTGCATCAATTTTGTTGCTTCATCAAGAAGTTGTTTATTTGTTTGGATTAATTTGTTTATTACATCAAGTTGAAGTTTGGCTTGTTGTAAATAGTTTACTGTAGTTTTAAAGCTAACATTTGATGACTCAAGCAGCCCGCTTCTTATTTCTGCTTTTGCCATTACAGGTTTGCCGGAAGCGGCATTTTCAATGTAATTTCCATCAGCTATCTGCATCAACCCTGCAGGATTTGTAAAAGCTGTTAATGCCACTTTATATAAAGGAACTACAGTTTTTCCTTTATCTGCTTTTCCATATAAAATTCCGTTATTTTTAAATTCAAATTCGTCATATTTACCAAGATATTTTCCATTAGATGGATCAACCCACAATTTTATATCTGTTGTTGCCATCATCGCTGGTCCGCCTTCAGCGTTTGTGGCAGAATGTGGATCAGCCTTTTGTGTTGCAGGATTTGACATTATTTCGCCGTTATCGTTCAGGATGTATCCCTGTACAGCGCATCCTGACTTTGTTTTGTAATTGCCTTCTCCATCAAACTTAAAATCACCTAGTCTTGCATAAACTATTTTGCCATCAGGTCTTTTTAGTGTAAAAAAACCTTTTCCTTCAATAAATAAATTCTCTGGAGCTAATCCTGGTGTTGATTTACCCTGTCCCATATTTACATCCATTTCATCCAGGCTGATTCCGTCAAGGCAGGTTTTAAAATTACCCTTTACTTCCTTATATCCAGGAGTATAAAGGTTTGTTGAATTTTGTATTAACATTGATATGTAGTCCAGAGTGGTTTTTTGGCTGTTTGTTGCTGTTATAAATGAATCATTCATAGGATTTTTCCTCCTGTTGTGAATTATTTTTTTGAGATTGTTCTTTATAGGAAATATTCTTGTAAGGGATTCCTTCGTTGTCCATTTTATTCCTAAGTTGTGGAATACTATTCTTAAGGAGACTTTCCATTGCCCTATCACTGGAAATAAACTCTGCTGTCAGTTTTCCTTCTTTATCAACTTTTAGAATTACTGTCGAGTTTCCTTCAAAATCAAGTCTTACAGGTTTTTGTGTCTTAGAAGCATAATCTATGAGATTTACAAGGCTTTTTGAAATATTAAGACTTTTGTAAGACACTTCTTCTGATTTGAGTTGCCCTTCAATATTGTTATTGTTGTTCAGTGTATAATTTACCGACATATTTTGAGGATTTATCGAATTTATGAAAATATTTGGATTGTCTGCACATTTTTTTAAGAAATCAATATCACTTTTTTCAATATCATTAATTTTTATGCCGGGTTCTTTGCCGTTATTAAACAGATTTTGAGAATATACCAGCAATCTGGCATCATTAATATCCTTTATTCTTAGAGGTATATTATTTTTCATAGCAAAAGCCTGAAGATTTTTGATTAAAGTTGGATTTAATTTATTTATTTTGCCTAATGAAATTGATTGTTCAGGATTACCTAATTGTTCAACATCCTGTAAATCTTCTAATCCCAAACTTAAAAAATCTATAAATGATTTATTGTTAGGCATTTCCAACTTAAATGCTAATGATTGAGCACTTTTAGGCGCAATATTAGCATTATTAGTAATCGCTTCATTATTAGCAGTATTTCCATCAGTAGTTTGTTTGTCCGTTATCTGTATTTGTTCAATATTCATTCAGGTTAAGTCCTTCAGCTTCAATTTCTTCAAGTATTGATTCCTGTGTCTTTGCATAATGTTTGAGTCCTGCTACTTCATCCAGTCTTTTCATTTCTATTTTGTTTTCTTCGTCTTTATACTCAGCGGAGGCTTTTTCTTTGTGTTTTTCCAGTACTTTAACTGCTTTTTCCAGTTCGACTAATTTTGCTTTTTCTTCGTTTAATTTTTCTATTGCTTCCAGTTTCTCTTCTTCCAGTTTGTCTATGATGTCGTACAAATGTTTAATGAATTGATCATAATTTTCCATCATTATGTGAGGAGCTGAATGCATACTTTTTCTCAAAACTGAAACTGTGTTTTTATTATTATTGATATCATTCTGTATTCTCTGTACTTCTCTTTCAGCTCTTTTTACAAATTCAATTTGTTCGTCTTTTTTCTGAATTCTGAAATTTAATATCTTTTGTAATCTATAAACAAAAGGCATTTTTTATTCCTGTAACAAATTGAAATTGGAATAGTGTTTTCGGGTGTATATCGACCTTTATTAAACACTGTCAACCTGAAAACCGAAAACCAATTTTAATTGAGTATTAGTCTCTTATCTTCCTAATGATATTTTGATTAAATTTTAGGAAAATTTTAACCTCTATTAATATGATTCGCGGAGCGGGAGTGGAGAAAAGCTGAAACGAAAACGATCAGTTTTCGTTAGTAAAATAAGCCTTAAGTCTTTATAAATTATTTTAATTATATTTATTTAAATATCCACATTTGCCATCATGCTTTTTAAAGTATCAATGGTGTGATGCATATTGACACTATCTTTGATTGATTGTCTTAAAAATTTGTTTATATCGGGCATTAAATCAATTGCCAAATCTAACTTTTGATTAGAACCCTTTTGGTACATTCCAACGTCAATTAAATCCTTGTTTTCTCTGTATATAGCTAGGATTGTTCGCATCTTAGCGGCTGAAGACTGATGTTCCTGATCTGTAACTTCTGGAAACAGCCTGCTTATGCTACCCAATACGTCGATAGCAGGGTAATGGTTCATTTCTGCAACTTTACGGGATAAGAACACGTGCCCGTCAACAATACCTCTTACAGTATCTACTACTGGGTCATTAACGTCTTCACCTTCCATAAGCACAGTATAGAGAGCTGTTATAGAGCCTTTGGGGCTAGTTCCTGTTCGTTCAAGCACTCTTTGTAACCATGAGAATATGGATGGAGGGTAACCTTTCATTGTAGGTGGTTCTCCGATGGAAAGACCAACTTCTCTTCCTGCCATAGCACATCTTGTTACAGTATCTGTCATCAGGAATACTTTTTTGCCCTGATTTCTGAAATATTCACAAATAGCGGTTGCTGTTTGGAGAGCTTTCATTCTGATAAGCGGAGGTTGGTCACCTGTAGAACATACAAGGACTGATTTTGCCATACCGATAGGACCAAGACTGTTTTCAATAAATTCTTTAACTTCTCGTCCACGTTCTCCTATTAGAGCCATTACATTGACATCAGCGTCACTATTTCTTGCTATCATTCCGAGCATTGTGCTTTTTCCGACACCACTGCCTGCAAAAAGTCCCATACGCTGTCCTGCTCCGAACGTAAGAAGTGAATCAATAGCCCTTACTCCGGTAGAAAACTTGTCTTTAATAATTGGTCTTGTAAATGCATCTGGGGGATTGCCTTCAACTGAGATAAATTTTGCATTAGAAGTATCAAGAGGCTGTCCATCAAGTGGTTCTCCCAAGGGACTTATTAATCGACCCAGAAGAAAATCTCCAACAGGTACTGTGATTGCGGATCCTGTTGAGGTTACCCAGCTTCCTTGACCAATACCTGCACCATCATATAATAAAAGCATCTGGGCGACATTACCTTTGAATGCAACTACTTCAGCGGCTTTCGGTTCTCCTTTTTGAGTCTCAATAAAACATAAATCACCAATTTTAAGTCCGGGTAATTTTGCTTCCACTGTTAATCCGAGCAGCTTTGATACTGTCCCTTTATATTTGTAAATTTCTGTATTATTTAAAATTTCAAGGGTTTTGTTTTTAACGTATTCTATTGATTTATCTTTATTTTGATCAATCATATCCAGTTCCAAATTTATTCTAATTCAGGTTTAATTTTCTTGAGATTAGCTAAAGGCATAATCATCAGAAAATTCATTATCACCGATAGTGTCAATTGCTTCTACTTTTATGTCTGTTATAAGTTCGCTATAGGAAACAACAACAACTGTTGGAATATGTCTTTCAAGTAATTGGTAAAGAGGAAGTCTTATTCTTGGAGAACATAAAATAACCGGCTGATTACCTATTGCCTGATGTGCACGCATTAATGTTGATGCAGATGATTCAATAAGTTCCTGCACCTGAAGCGGATTAAGCAGGAACATTGTGCCAAGCTCAGTTCTCTGACAGGAATCATCAAGAGTTTTTTCCCAAGTGGAAGAAAGAGTGATAGCATATAAAATTTTGTCTTCTGTTGCATTACTAATGCAAATTTGTCTTCCTAATGAGGCACGTAGTCTCTCTGACAGTATATCAGGCTCTTTAGAAAATCTTGCATAATCACATAATCTTTCAAATATAAATATTATATCTTTTATTGAAACTTTTTCTCTGATCAAATTTACGAATATTTTGCGAAGGTCACTGGTAGAGATAATTGCCGGTACAAGGTCGTTAACAAGAGTGGGATCCTGGCTTTTGACAAGTTCCATGAGTTTTAGTACGTCGGTTTTAGTTAATACTTCATCAACATATTTGCGTACACATTCCTGTAAATGTGTTACTACAACGTCTGTTGCATCAACAGCCGTTATTTTTGCGTTTTTATTCAATTGATCCGGTTTTATCCAGTAAGCTTGTGTTGAATAAGTAGGATCAATTCCGACAATTACATCATTCGGTACGGTTAATCCTGCTGAATCCCATTGATCTGCAATTATCATGAGCCTATCTGGATAAACAGTCCCTTTTGCTACAGAGTTATTACGTATAGAAATTAAATATTCAAAAGGTTCAAGTGCTGTACTGTCCATGATTCTTATGTTTGGAATAATATATCCAAGTTCATCTGTCATTCTTTGGCGAAGTGCTGCTACTTTGGCTAGAAGTTGACCTTCTTGTTCAGGATCGGCAATTACTAACAGATTTGTTCCCACTTGTAAACCCAAAATGTCGACACCCAGTCTTTCATACATTCTATTAGGATTAACGAGATCCTGCATATTTTGTTTTACATTTTCCAGTTGTCCTAACTGTTGTTGGACATCGCTTGAAACAAATACGGTAAATGCTGTGATGGATAAAATAATTGTAAAAGCTAAAAAATAGTACCAGGGTAAACCTGTTATAAAACATGTGAAGGTTATTAATAGCAGAAATGCAGCTGCAAATATAAGACTGTAGGGTTTACTCATTATCTGAGCTGAAAGATCTTTTGCAAGGCTGGAGCTTGAGGATGTGGATCTTGTCATAATAATACCGCTGGAAATAGCCATTAAAAGTGAAGGTAGCTGTGCAGTTAATCCTTCACCAATTGTTAATTTTGTAAATATATTAACAGCATCCGGGAAAGGAAGACCCATTTGCAGCATTCCAATAGCTAAACCGCCTAATATATTAATAATAACAATAATTATACCTGC
Organism: Candidatus Gastranaerophilales bacterium; assembly: GCA_028689995.1. Lineage (GTDB taxonomy): Bacteria > Cyanobacteriota > Vampirovibrionia > Gastranaerophilales > UBA9579 > JAQVCB01. The sequence goes on along the minus strand of JAQVCB010000021.1, from coordinate 29,294 downwards.
AATTGTGTCCCCTTTTACAAATTTCATCGCACCATCCATAGAACCAAACAGGCTGGATTCTCTTTGAAGGTCTTCACGTTTTTTTATTGCTTCTTCAGGCGAAATCAGACCTGCGTTAAAATCGGCATCTATGGTCATTTGTTTTCCGGGCATAGCATCGAGGGCAAATCTTGCAGCAACTTCAGCAATACGTTCTGCACCCTTTGTAATAACCAGAAATTGCACAATAGTAATAATCAAAAATATTACACATCCAACTACCAGGTTGCCGCCCGTTACGAAGTTTCCAAATGCATCAATTACATCTCCACCTTCTCCTTTAGCCAGAATAAGCCTTGTAGCTGAAATACTCAAACAGAGTCGGAACAAAGTTCCAACGAGAATTATTGAAGGAAAAACGGCAAGCTCCAGTGGTCTTTGTACATATAGTGAAATCATAAGCAAAACTATCCCTATGGTGATATTTAAGCTTATGCAAAAGTCAATAATAAACGCAGGAAGTTCAACAATAAGGATAGTGATGAGTCCTAAAACAAATATGCCAAGAACTACTTCACTCATTGGTGGTAATGCAGCCTGACCTCTGGCCAAATCTAATCCTCCTTGTCAGAATGAGTTGTTTAAAATTATTTCTTTGATTAGCTCATTCTTTTTTTGTTACAGTCCAGCTTCAAGAGCTTTCCTTAAAATTTTGAGTTGTGTAGAAAATCGAGCATCTATCATTCCATTATTTGTTTCAACTATGCAACTACCACATTCTACACTTTCATCATTAATTACTACTATTTTAGCGTTTGATCTTCCATAAGGGAAGATATTTGGCAAATTTTCTTTTACAAGTTCGGTATCAGTCGGATTTGTTTTAATTATAATGTTTGTTTCATCTTTTCCAATTTCATTTAAAACGTCAGAAACAATACTTAATACAATTGTTTCATTGCAGGAAATTTCTGTCTTAATAATTTTTTCAGCTACCTTGATTGCAAGAAATGCAATATCTGTTGATGATGATTGCATTGTCTGTTCTTTTGCATCAAGAAAATCAGCAATAGCATATCCTAAATTTTTTAGTTCTTCTTTTGCCTGAGTAAGTCCATATTCAAAACCTTCTCTTGATGCTCTTTCTTTTATTGCATTAGCTTCTTCATGGGCTCTGGAGATCAGGTTTCTGTCGTCTGTGCGCCTGTATCCTCTTCTTCTGTCTCCCCTTCTTCTTTCCTCTCTCTCCTTAATAAGAAGCATTTCTGCATCTATCGGATTAGGATTAACGGCCTCTTGTTCTACTGTTTTTTTAGGATTTCCCAATAGATTTTCATTTGGAATATTTATTTTTATTGAGTTTTTCTTTATTATCATATTAAATCACTGCTATTATGCTGTTAATTTTGAAACTAAATAGTTATACACTATATTTTCTATGTAAGATGACATATTTATTTCTATTTTTGCTGTTTTTTGGGTTATGTTATTTTGAACATACTGTTGAATAAGTGGACGTTCATACTGTACATGTTTAATAATCGAATGTTCATCGTATAAATCTCTCAGTGTAGATATTTTATCAACTGAACTTGATTGCTGTGAAATATCTTGAGCGGAAAATGTTTGTTTGAATCCAAATAAAATGTTATTTGCAGAATTCAAATCTATTTGATTCTCCAGGTCAGGAGTTTGAATTAAATGTGATATTTGTAATGCTGTTTGTTTATCAAATCCAGCAAGAATTCGATTTACTTTATTTTGGGGCATAGACTTTAAAACTAGCGCTAATGAAGCACATTTTAATAATTTATTTTCTATATCCGGCGTTATTTCTTGTTGTGATTCAGTTGCCATTGAATCAATATTTGAATAAGACAATATTTCCGGTATTTCATTTTCATTAATTTTCCCGTTCCTTGCCAGTTCCATTAATGATTTGTTGTATGATTCCTTAACAACATCCTCAATCATTTTTATAGCCTGATTGGTCTCTACTTTTTTCGATTCGACTTGTTTTGCTGTTTCAAAAACTGCAAATGCAACTTGTTGTAAAACTGGATCCCAACAATCTTCAGCTATTTTAGCTCTGATCAGGTCGACATTTTTATGAAATGTCCATTCGCCAATTAATTGAACAATCGCTTGTGCTTCATTGTTAGTAAATACAAGATTAGTATCTTGATTTAAAGCATTACCGGCTAAAATGCAGAATTGATAAAGCTTGTTTACAACATATTTTTTTTGATATTCAGTTAAATCAGAAGGGACAAGCTGTTGAGCTTGTCTTGCGAGATCTTGCGAAAAATCTTCTGGTTTAAAATCAGGTATAGTCATAATATTCTCTTAGCGTTAATTGCTTTCTATCCAATTTTTAAGTTGAGTAGAAATTTCTTCTTCATTTACATCATCTTCTATATTTTTTCTTATGTCATCAATAGTTTGATGTAATGTAGGTATTGCCTGTTGTGCTTTATCGGCTGTTATAGAATTATGAAGTTGATTTTGCAGCAATGAAGCTTGTTCCTGTGTATCTTTAATTTGATTTTGCTGCATTTTTGTTCTTTGCATTAGTTCTTCTATTTCTATCTGCTGTTTACTTGAAGTTTCTTTTGTCTTATTTGCTATAAATGCAAGACCTGCAATAAGAAGAATTCCAAACAATACAAGCACTGTCCACCATGGGTTTCCGCTTTCTTCAGGTTTTGGTAATTGCTCGGGTCTTTCTGAAGATAAATAAGGATTTGTCATGTCAGCAAAAGCAATCTCTACGTTATTTGCAGATGCTTTTGGACTTGCGGCTCCGGCTATTAAATTTTTTAATTGTTGTAAATCTGTACTGGAAGGCATTGCTCCACGATCGAGTGTGACAGCAATAGAAATTTCTTCAATCATGCCCGGGCGTTTTTCTTCTAAAATTTGAGTTTTTCCGACACCATACTGATATTCTTCTGCATTTCGCGAGTAGTTTCTGTTTGATGAAGAATCCGGCCCCTGTGAAACTCCCGCCGGCAAATATGAGCTAACTGCTGATGATAATTTACTTTTATCTCTTGATTGATCGCCAAGTGATTCTGTAAAATTCTGTTTGCTAACTATAGCACTAGTTTTTGGGTTATATATTAATTTATTAATCTCCTGAGGAGTTTCTCTTAGGTATGTGCTTACAGTGACAACATAATTGCCTTTGCCAAGCAGTCTGTCTAACTGAACCATGACTTTATTTTTCATATACTGGTCGTTTTCCTGAAGAGCATTCATTGTATCGTCTTGAACTTTCATAATACTGTTATATACATTTCCATTTGTATCAGTAATTGAAATATTTGTAGCTTCCAGACTCTGAACACTTCCAAGAAGCAGATTTGAAATTGTTCTTACTTTATCCCTTTCGAGTTTGTCGCCGCTTGGTATGGTAACCTGAACAGTAGCAGTTGTCGGTTTTTTCATTGCGGTAAAAATTGTTTGTTCCGGTATAGAAACAAATACAGAAGCATCTTCAATTGGAGGGATCTTTCTGATTAATCTGGATAATTCACCGTTGATGGCTCTTGCGAGTCTGATTCTTTTATCTTCTTTTGACGATGTAAAATCACCTTTGTCGAAGATTTCGAGACCTATATTTTTGTCCATGATTCCGCTTTTAACTACGATAAGTAGAGATCTGTCTCGCTCATTCATTGTTATACGGTTTTCTTTTTTTAGAATTAATTTATTTTTTGAACCATCTGCAATTCTGTCAACTTCAATTCCTTCTCTTGCAAGTAATGATTGAATTTCAAGTGCTTTACCAATATTATCAGTTGTAAGTAGGTCTACATTATCTTTAATTATTTGACTTCCGGGAGTTGCTTCTTTTTTTCCTGAAAATGATAGAACTACTATTAGAACTATAATTAATATAGCTCCGCCGATTAATCCGAATAATAATGGTTTGTTTTGTGAAAGCTGACTAAAATTCATTTATTCAATCACTTCTTTCATTTTGTAAGATTTATAACTTTCTTTAATTGAATTTGAATTAATATTTTGAGGAATACTTAAATTATAAACTTTTCTCCCCCGTTTTGTATAACTAAAATCAATTTATGTTAAGCATAAACATATTTTATACCTGAATTGACATAACTTTCTCATACGCCTGGACTACTTTTGTAGTGACTTGAGTAGCAAGGTTTATTCCTATTTCCGCTTTTGATATAGCTATCATTACATCATGAACATCGGCATTATTTCCTACCATTGCATTCTGTAGTACCTGATCAGGAGCTTTAACTGTTGTATCAAGATTCTTTATAAGACCTGTCATTACATCGTTAAATCCAGGAGTCGCATTAACTTCTTTTATGCTATCCATTCTCATTGGTTGATCGAATATGTTAAGCTTTGTATCTGAAATACCTGCATTTAATTGAATTCGTGGTGTAAACCCTTGTTGCATATTGTCCTCCTGTTCTAACTTAGATAATTGGAAAGTATATGTTTTACATAATTTTGCGTTTCACCGAATGGAGGAACTCCCCCGAATTTATCAACATTTCCTCCGCCTGCGTTGTAAGCAGCAAGAGCAAGTACGAGGTTTCCTCGATACTTGTTCATCAGTCCCTTTAAATGTTTTACTCCGCCTTCAATATTTTGTTCAGGGTCAAATGGGTTTAAAACTCCCAGTCCTTTTGCAGTGGCAGGCATTAATTGCATTAATCCCTGAGCCCCTGCTGATGATATTGCATTAGGATTAAAGTTTGATTCCTGTTTAATTACTGCCATTACTAATTTTTCATCAACTTTATATTTTGCAGCCATTTTTTTAACTGCATTTTCTATGAAACCTTTTGATACTTCAAGCGGTGGTAGTACGTTGAATTTAGCATTTGATGATGGTTTGACTTTTAAATATTCGGAAAATTGAGATGGAATATTAACAGTGGGTAATTTTGCAGTGTTTGAAGGTATTTGGTTAATGGTAGCAGTATTATTGCCATATTTTGCCATCATACTTTCTATTTGCGATGCTCTTTCCGTAGCCGATTTAGCATTACTTCCGTTTATTAAGCTTTGTATTGAATCACTGAACATTACTCTGATAACCTCTTCCTAAGATTTATTTATTATTTACCTATTTCTGCTGCCCTTTGCGCCATTGCTTTTGTAACACCCACTAATGCTAAACTTGCTTCATATGCTCTGGATGTCATTGTAGCATCTGCTATATCTATCATAGGGTTAACATTTGATCTTCTAATATAACCATTTCTGTCTGCATCAGGATGACCAGGAGAATATACAAGATCACCGGGAGTAGAGTCGACAATTATTCCTGTGAAATTGACTCCGCCTGTCTTATGAGGAAGTGTGCCTGAAGCAAATACATTATCCTTCATGTTTGTCAGTACCCCATGAAAGGAGATGTCTTCTGTAGCCATCAGTACAGGTATTTTTCTCTGATAATTAGGGGTATCAGTATTTGCTATATTCCTGGCGTGAATTTCCAATCTCTTGCCATGTGCAAATAATCCTGATGAACCTACGTTAATAGCGTCTAATAATCCCATAAACTTACCTTCCTAACTGTGCGATTGTTTTTAATTCTTGTATTGCGGCCGTTATTCTTCTAGTTGCCAAAGTATAAAATAATGCGTTTTTTTGCATCAAAATCAATTCCTGTGCGGGATTAACTTCGCCGCCTTCAGTTTTCATCATTGGTGACGGTCCTATTTTTTTGGACAAAGTTGTTTCTAATGGTGAATTAAGACTACCAATGTATTGTTCAAAATTTACATCCTGCCTGACGTATCCCGGTGTGTTTACGTTGGTTATATTTGCACCGATAGCTTCCTGCCTTTTGGTAATGACATCCAGTATTAATTTTGTTTTATCTATTGAATTGTGTGAATTGAAACTCATAATTTTTCACCCTGTCTTTATATAGTTATTATTGACGTAAATTTATTGATTGCCTGTACATTTCATCTACTGCTTTTATAAGCCTTGTGCTGGAAATTAAGCTTCCATTGAGTCTTAAGACTTCATTGACTGTGTCATACATATTTACGTTGGATCTTTCTATACAACCTTGTTTAATACTACTGTGATCAGAAAGTAACAACGGTTTACCGGTTTTCTCAGTCGGAACCATGCAATCTCCTTCTACAGATTTTAATTCTTCAGGATTATTAAATGTAACCAAAGGAATCTTTCCGACTTTCTCCGGTTCAGAAGACGTGCTTGAAATAATGTTTACTGTTCCGTCAGTTGAAATTTTAATTTTTTCATAATTTGCAGGTATTTTTATACCGTCACCTACGAGAGATCCATCTTTTGTTACAAGGTACCCGTCTTTATTTACACCGAAAGATCCATCTCTTGTGTATGCTGTTGACCCGTCTTTTTTAGTTACAGGGATAAAACCGACACCCTGAATACCAATATCAAACTGATTATCAGTATTTAATAAATCTCCCTGTGAATAATTTGTCCTGACTGTTCCTTCAAGAAGCCCGAATTCTTTCATGTAACATTCGAATCTTTGTGCTTTATAGCCGGCAGTGTTGTAGTTTGAAACATTAGTCGTAATGTATCCAAGTGAATCAAACATTGTATTTACGTTATTTACCGATTTTGAAATTAGTCCCTGTGGATTCATAAATTATTTTCCTTATTATTATGTTGAGCGACCTAATTCTTGAATAACCCTGCTTAATTCGTCGTTTTGGATTATGTACATCTGTCTGTTAGCTTCAAAGTTCCTTCTGACGGGGAGCATGCTCATAAACTCTGAATGCAGGCTAACATTTGAGTTCTCAACATATCCCTGCCGCACGTAAATATCTGATAAATATTTACCTTTATTTGATACAACTGAAAGCTGATTCATATATTCAAGTTTATTTGTTTTACTGTTGTAAACAGACATTTTTCCTTCTTTGTCGACTTTAATTTGATCCATACTTTCAGGAATTGTTTTGAATTTTATTGGCTGTCCGTTTATTGATAGTACTTTTTGGTTTTCCAAAGTTAAGAGGTTACCAGCTTTATCCATTTTGAATCGACCGTCTCTGGTTAGTTTAATACCCTCTGGAGTCTGGTATTGGAAATAACCTTCTTTTACAAGAGCGAAATCAAGTGGTTTGTCTGATCTTGATATTCTCCCTGCTTTAGTATCAGCAACTTCTGATAATGCATGTATTCCAATTAATTCTGAAAAGGAGGAGACTACAGGTACTTTTCTTTGATAACCTACTTTGTTAAAGCCGTTTATGTTATTACCTATGCTATTCATAACCCCTGCTTGAAGGTTCATACCTCTTAGTGAGGAACTCAATCCATCTTCAGAATAGTATAAGCCACCAAAAATCTTCATTTTTATCTTCTCCTGACACTCTCTTTATGAATAGAAATCCACTTCTTATTAATATTGTCGTCGGCAATTTAATGTGAAAAATTTAACATTTCTTAACAAAATCATTCAAAAGTATGAGAGATTTTTTTTCGCATATCAAAATTACGAAAAAATATTTTCTTCGTTTGAGGGTGCGGAAAAATTCTGATTTTCCGGGAATGAGTTATGCAAACCCTCCATGCAGGCAAAGCCTGCCTTCGAGTTTGCTCCACTCCCGCTGTCGCATGGGAAAATCAAATTTTTCAAGCCCGATCTTGGAAAGGTAAAAAGTAGTTGTGGCGGCGAAGAGCCGGCACTGGTACCTTGACACTGGATCTCGGAAGATGCAGGGAAAATGCAATTTTTCCGCATCTTCGTTTGTTCTTTTATTGTTTTAGTTTAGTTTTTAGCTTTTTTCCTGAATCATCTTTTCCCGTTTCTTATTAAGGGAAATGTTTTCATCTAACTCAAATACCACTCTTGTAACTAAGTAAGCTGCCATCAATATTTTTGGTGAAATACCAGAAACTGGTTGTAATGCTATTTCTCTCCTTTCTGATTTTTTTAATTCTTTTGATTTATAACTAATAATTTCAGTCTTTGCAGGAATTTTATTTGAATTAATTTCTTCTTCTACTCTTTTATGAATAATTTCAAGATATTCTTTAATACTTTCATCGTAGTTTAAGCTTTCGATTTGAATATTTAGTTTATTATCTGAATTTAAACTGATAAATCCTTTTAATCTTCCTATATTTTCTGTTGTTATGTAGATTATCAAGGAAATATCTTCGTCTTTTTCTTCTGAATTTTTTTTCTTTTCGTACTCAATTGATATTTCCTGAGGTTGTATTAACGGTAACCATGGTAAATATAGCAGGATAATGTTCTTGAGTATTTCATTATTGGGCATATTAGCAGATGGAATCATTGTTTGTATAATACCGATAATTTCCTTTAGCTGGTCTATATTTTGAATATTACCGGGTGTTGGCTGAATTAGTTTTAAGAGTTTATTTATTAGGTCTTTTGCATTAGTGTTCAGAACTTTTTGGATATCAGAAAACATAACTAACTGGTTTATATCATTGATCAGTTTAGTCAAGGTTTTATTATTGCCATTATTGTTAGTCAGCAGTTCTAGTAACTCTTTTATTTCTTTAGGAAGATTTAATAATTCCCTTATTAAAACTGATTGCTCAATTCTTGTAAGGCTGTTAAATTGCACATTGATTGTTGAATGTTTAGGAGTGGGAATGTTTCCATTGGCAATAGCAGGATGATCTTTAGAATTAAAACTTTCAAGGTTAGAATCTGATTTGTTAGTCACATTCTTTATACTTGCGTTATTCAGATTTATATTTCTGAAATTAATTTCCATATTTTTCCTAATCACAGGTTAATTACATAATCATTATCGATTATAAGAATTATTCGGAATAATTCTATTTTTAATTTTTTCCGTTACAAAAATTAACATATATTTTTGTAACCATTCAAATTTAATTTCAAATAAACTATAATATATATATGTTTTTAAATTAAAAAAATTTATTTACAAATTCAAATAAAAGGAGCCTGTTATGTCAATGGATCCTAGTAAGCCGATTACTAATCAAGTAAAAGCGGCTTATCATACAAATAGTAATGGAGGAGGATTAGGTGGCGGCAGTGCAAGATCTTTTAAAAGTAAGTTTAAAAAGAAAACCGAAGATAAGTTTTCTTTGTCGGAAGAGTTGGAAAATGAAATAAATCAGGAACTTATGAATAAAAGCCTGATTACACTTTTCAAAGAATCTATTTTGTATATGTATAATTATGTTTTAGTCTTTTTAGGTATAAAAAAAGAAATTCCCGAAGAAAATGAAGAAACAAAAATACCCCAGTAGGGGTTTTTTTGTAAATGCTTCTTTATATATTCTGTAAAAAAATTGATTTTATCTTACAAATTTTTAAAATTAAAAATAAATCCTTACTTTTTATATTGAGGAAATGATTTGATTTTAAAATTTTTATCTTTTTTTACAAAAAGGCAAAAATGCCGGCATGAAAAAATAACTCCTCAAAGTATTTGGAATTATTGTCCGGATTGCGGGAAAGAAATTTCAATAAAATGGTTTATTTTAAGGTGTAATTCGTGTGCAAGTAAAAGAGGATCAATGCTTTATTTAAATACCCTTGTACCAACTGATAAACATTGTTCAAAATGCGGGTCTCCTGAATTTTATATTGAAAAGAAAGAAAAACTAGATTTTTTTGATATGAATTATGCTGTTATGACAAAAGAAGAGATAGATAACATTTCTAAATCCGGCAGTGTAACGCAAATTTGGATTGAAGGTGAAAATTGCTGGCATGAATTTATATTGCCCAAATTGATTACTTTATATCAAAAAGAATAATTAATTAATCAATCAAGTATTATGCCTAGTCTTAATAATATTCTCAAAAATATAAGCTGATAGAAAACATATCAAACCAAATGCTCACATCGAGCTACACTCTATTCGTCACCCCGAACTAGTTGTTTGATTGTTCTATCAGCTTACTAATTTATAATAGTAAATTATTCGTAAAAATTCACGCCCTGAACGATTAATACATGGCAGAATAATATTAGCCTTCAGAATTACTTCTTATAGCCATTTGAGAGCTTTACAAAAATATATATACTGCATAACTATGAATTCAAAAGTGCTTCAGCTATTAAACTACCCATATTGGATGTACCAACTAATTTATTACCCTCGTTAAATATGTCTTCTGTTCTGTATCCTTCTCTTAATACCTGTTTAACTGAAGTTTCTATCGCTGTTGCTGCTTCTTCAAACATAAAACTGTATTTTAACATCATGCCTGCAGACAGGATAGTTGCAATTGGATTAAGTTTATCAAGTCCTTTAAACTGTGGAGCACTTCCATGAGAAGGTTCATACATAGATGGACCCTTTTGAGAAAGGCTTGCACTGGCTAGCATGCCGAGAGAGCCTGTAAGCATAGAAGCCTCATCAGAAAGAATGTCGCCAAACATATTTTCTGTGAGCATTACATCAAAATCTCTCGGGTTTCTAATGAGCTGCATTGCCGCATTGTCTACATACATGTGAGATAATTCTACATCAGGATAATTCTTAGCAACCCTTTCAACTACTTCTCTCCAAAGTCTGGAAACTTCCAGTACATTGGCTTTATCAACAGAGCAAAGTCTTTTATTTCTTTTCATTGCTACTTCAAAAGCAACTTTTGCTATTCTTTCTATTTCGGATTCTGTGTAGGTCATTGTATTGAATGCTTTTTTTTCGGTGTTTGATTCAATACCTCTTGGCTGGCCGAAGTATAAACCGCCTGTAAGTTCTCTTACAATCATTATATCAACGCCTTTGATTATTTCTTCTTTTAGAGTTGAGGAGTTAAGTAGATCATCATAAACAACAGCCGGTCTAAGATTGGCAAAAAGATTGAGTTCTTTTCTAATTTTTAGCAGAGCCTGTTCCGGTCTTAAATGTGGTTCCAGTTTATCGTATTTAAAATCGCCAACTGCTCCCAGATAAACTGCATCAGCACTTTTACATATTCTGATTGTTTCGTCTGTTATTGGTATACCTGAATTTTCCAGTTCAGCTCCTCCAATAAGTCCATGTATAAAATTAAAAGTTAATCCATATTTTTTTGATACTGCTTTTAGAACTTTAATCCCCTGATCTATGACTTCGGGACCTATGCCGTCGCCAGGCAGTACAGCTATATTAAAATTTGTTTTCATAGTAAATCATTAACCTTTTTATTTATGTGATATTCTGGCTTTCGTATATTCAATTAAACCGCCGGATTTGATGATCTTTTGGATTGATTCTGGAAATGGTGTTGTTTGATATGATTTATTCTTTGTAATATTTTTTATTTCACCTTTTGAAAGATCGATTTCTATTATATCTCCGCATTCTGCATCATTTGCTGCATCGATATTTTCAAGTATCGGAAGCCCAATATTAATTGCATTTCTGTAAAAAATTCGTGCAAAGCTTTTTGCTATAACTGCTGATATTCCGCATTCTTTAATTGCAATAGGTGCATGTTCTCTCGAACTGCCGCAGCCGAAATTTTCACCTGCAACAATAATATCATTTTTAGATACATTAGCTGCAAAATTTTTATCTATATCCTCCATACAATGTTTTGCCAGATCATTCGGATCGGTCATAGTTAAGTATCTAGCTGGTATAATGACATCTGTATCTATATTGTCACCATATTTCCATATTTTTCCTCTAATATTGTTTTCCATTTAGTTCTCCTGATTACAAATATATTTTTTAACATATTTTAAGAAGTTTTTAAAATTTTTAATAAATTGTTGTAAGTTTTACACTTTAAAGGTATATTATTATTAAATTATAGGATAAACAAGCTTGTTTAAGTAAAGAAATGATATTTTTCTTAAGGAGTAAGTTTAATAATTAAATAGGAGAGATTTCAGTATGATTAGTACAATTGGTGACGCAGCAGGCAAAATTTGGGAATATTTAGATATCAATGGAGAAAGCAGTCTTGCTTCCATTAAAAAAAATTTGGAATTAAAACCGGAACAGGTTACAATGTCATTAGGTTGGCTTGCCAGAGAAGGTAAGGTAGAAATGCAAAAAAGCGGTACTTCAGTAAAAATTCAATTAATTAAGTAACTTTTATAATTTAAAACCAGGATCTTGAATTTTTGAGGTCTTGAGTAAAAAAAGGATTTCTATGAAAAAAAGATACTTTTTCTTAACTATTTTACTGGTTTTGATGTTGTTATTATTATTAAAACCTGTATTATCACAAAATATGAGTGATTCTTATAACAAAGCAAACTCAATGTTAGTTGCAGGTAATTTTGAAAAAGCAGCAGAGTATTATAATCATGTAATTCAAAGAAATCCCAATTCAGCTGATGCTTATTTAGGTTTAGGTATGGCTTATAAAGAGTTAGGCAGATATGATGATGCTTACAAAGCAACCAGAATGGCTATCAAGTTAAAACCTTCATATTATCAGGCATATTATAATCTTGGATTAATACTTGAAATGCAAGGCAGGAATCAGGAAGCAATTCAGGCATATGATAAGTTTTTAGATGAAGTACCGGGTGCAGAGAAATTTTCGGATGCAAGACAGCGAATAAATAGACTTAAAAAAATTTAATAGCGAGTTGTAATTAGTAGTCCGGATTTTTTTACAATCCTTAAAATGTTGATACATAAGTAACTTTCTCCTGTTAACATTCTAAAGTGAAGTTGACAAAATCTTTCTTGCAAATAAAATGATATAGTCAATAATTTATTGATATTTTAAAATTCGGTTCAATCAGCATTAGTTATTATGTGAGATTAGTAAATTGAAAATCAATCTTGAAGATCTTGTAAATAATCTGGAAAACAAAGTTACTTTGGAGTTTAAAGAAGTAATAAATGAGCTTGAAAATGATGAACCGGTAATCGGAATTGTGACAGTAATGTTAACTCCTTATGGTGTGGAAGTTACAGGTTCGGTAGAAACGAATATGACTTTTGAATGTGACAGATGTATGAAAGCATATCCGTATCATTTAAAAATTGATTTAAATGAAGAATTAATCAGAGAGAGTATTGTAGACTCGGAAACAAAGGAATATGAAATAACCAGAGGTAATTTCGTTGAAGAATTAAAAGGTAGAAAAGAAATAGACGTGACAGATATAATTTACCAAGATATAATTCTCAATATACCCGGAAAAAAACTATGTGATAAAAAATGCATAGGAAGTGAAGAATTACAAAAAGTTAAATCTGAAAAATCTTTAGATCCAAGGATGCAAGTTTTTAAAAAATTCTTTGAAAAAAATAATGATTAATGTATATATAAGTAAGTAAAAATAATAAACAATAAAGAAAGTAAGGTGTAAATATGGCTGTACCAAAGAAACGAACAGGAAGCTCAGCACAAGGACACAGAAGATCACATTGGAAAGCAACAGTTCCAACATTGGTAGAATGTAAAAACTGTAATGAAAAGAAATTAGCTCATACAGTATGTAGTGCCTGCGGTTATTATGCTGATAAACCTGCAAGTAAGAAGTTGGAAGAATAATACAGAAATATGTCAATTAGAATTGCGGTAGATGCCATGGGTGGTGATTATGCTCCTGTTGAAACTATAAAAGGAGCAATTGAAGCTGCACGTGAGTATAAGGTTAAATTACAATTGGTAGGGCAAGTAGATAAGATAGAGAATGAACTTGCTAAATATAATACAAAAGATTTGGATATAATAATAACCAGAGCCGATGAAGTTATTGAAATGAATGAAGCTCCGGGTAGTGCTATTAGAAGAAAAAAAAATTCGTCAATTGTTGTAGCTGTTGATTCAGTGGCAAAAGGTGAATCGCAAGCTATTGTTGCGGCAGGTAGTACTGGAGCGGCAATGGCAGCAAGTTTATTTGGACTTGGCAGATTGCCTGGAATTGACAGACCTGCTATAGCAGTTGTATTACCAACAATGAAAAAATATGTTGTTATGTTAGATGCCGGTGCAAATGCTACTTGTGAGCCAAATATGCTGCATCAATTTGCTATTATGGGAAGTATTTTCTCTAATTGTATTTTAGGTGTAAAAAATCCAAGAGTAGGAATCCTTAATATAGGTGGAGAATCCGGTAAAGGAAATACTCTTGTTCAAAATGCATATAAACTATTAGCGCAAAGCCAGGATCATATAAATTTTATAGGTAATGTTGAAGGCAGGGAACTATTTATGGGTTACAGCGATGTAGTCGTATGTGATGGTTTTGTCGGAAACGTTACATTAAAAGTTACCGAAGGCGTTGCTAATATGATTTTTAAAATGTTAAAAGATGAACTTACAAAATCAGTATGGGTTAAGTTGGGAGCTTTTATCGCAAAATCTGCTTTAATGAGATTAAAGAAAAAATCGAATTATGAAGAATATGGTGGTGCTTTATTATTAGGGATTAAAGGTGTATGTGTAATTGCGCATGGCGGGAGTAAAGCATACGCTATTAAAAATGCGATAAGAGTGGCAAAAGAGTCAATAGAAAGAGATATTAACGGTAAAATCTCGGAAATGTATGAGTTAAGCAGAATATTATGATAAATGAAAATTTAGTTCCGGTAACAATTGCTGGCATAGGAATGTATGTTCCTGAAACAGTAATAAAAAATGAAGATATAGCAAAAATAGTTGATACAAATGATGATTGGATTTCATCTAGAACTGGTATTCAGGAAAGAAGAGTCGTTAGTGGCAATGAAACAGCTGTTTCCCTAGGAGTGAATGCGGCAAAAGATGCACTTGCTTATGCTGGAATAAGTTCTGAGCAGATTGATTTAGTAATTTGTGCTACATCTATGCCTGATAATTTGTATCCGTCATCAGCATGTGAAATACAAGCAGCTATTGGAGCACAAAATGCAGCTGCATTTGATATTTCAGCAGCTTGTAGCGGCTTAATTTATGGCTTATTTGTTGCAAAAAATTTCATAATGTCTGGTACATATGAAACAGTCCTTGTAGTTGGTGTCGATGTGCATTCAAGATTTCTTGACTGGACTGATAGAACAACTTGTGTTCTATTTGGAGACGGTGCAGGAGCTTTTGTCGTTAAAAAGTCTGATGATGGTATTAATGATTTTCTTTCTGTAGATATACATGCTGATGGTACAAAAGGTAAAGAACTAAAAATACCTTTATATGGTAAAAATTGTCCACTTGTTGAACCCAATGACGAGAAAAAACAGATTGTTAATATGAATGGGAAAGAAATATATAAGTTTGCGGTAAGCTATGTGCCTGAATCCATCTTAAATTCTTTATCTCTAGCTGAATTGACGATTGATGATCTTGATTTTCTTGTGCCTCATCAGGCAAATATGAGAATAATTTCAGCAATAAAAGACAGATTAAAATTAAATACTGATCAGGTCATTTCTAATCTTGAAAAGTATGGTAATACATCTACTGCTTCAATTCCTATAGCGTTATTAGATGCGCTTGATAATAATAGAATACCTGATTCCTCGTTATTGGCATTATGTGGTTTTGGAGCAGGACTTACATGGGGAACTGCTGTAATCAGATGGCGAGCAAAAGATCAAAGAAAACTTTAAGTAATTATTAATTAGTGGGTGTGAACTATGACCAAAACAGCTTTTATATTTCCCGGACAGGGATCACAATTTGTAGGGATGGGGAAAGAATTTTATGAATCTTCATCAACAGCAAAAAATATCTTTGACAGGTTTAATGAAGTTCTAGGTAAAGATCTTTGTAAATTATGTTTTGAAGGACCTGATGATGATTTAAAGCAGACAATTAATACTCAGCCTGCAATCTTGGCAGTTTCAATTGCTGCCTATGAGACTTTAAAAGAAAAATGTAATGTAGAACCTGATTATCTTGCAGGACACAGTCTGGGTGAGTATGCAGCTCTTTATGCAGCAGGTGTACTAAGTCTGGATAATGTGATTAAACTTGTGCAAATTAGAGCAAATCTCATGTCAGAGGCACAATCAGGAGCAATGAGTGCAATTATCGGGCTTGATGATGATAAATTAAAAATTGTTCTTAATGGTGCTTCAAAATTCGGTCAAATTAGTGTTGCAAATTACAATACTCCTGATCAAACTGTTATAACAGGTGAATCTAAAGCCATCGAAGAAGCTAATAAACTGGCTTTGGAAACAGGTGCAAAACGGGCATTATTACTTGCAGTTAGCGGTGCATTCCATTCTCCTCTTATGAAAGCTGCATCTGATAAATTTGCTAAAAATTTAAGCTTATATAATATAACTGATGCTAATATTCCAGTTATTACAAATGTTGACGCAAAAGAAACTGTTAATGCATCGGAATTTTCTAAAAAAATGTCTGATCAAATTTATTCATCGGTTTTTTGGAAGCAGAGTATTACCTATATGATAGAAAATGGAGTTGAAAACTTTATAGAAATCGGTCCTGGAAAAGTTTTATCAGGAATGGTTAAGAAAATTTCCAGACCTTCGAGTGTGTATAATGTAAGTGATAATCAATCACTCGATACAGTTGTAAATTCTATATGTAGTAAGGTGTTAATATAAGGATTTGGGAAATGAACCAAGAAAGTAAAGTTGCAATAGTTACAGGAGCCTCAAGAGGTATTGGAAAGGCATGTGCTATTGAGCTTGCAAAAACTGGTTATACAGTTATCATTAATTATGCAAGTAATGATGATGCGGCTAATGCAGTTGTTAAAAGTATAACTGACAATGGTGGACAGGCTAAAGCTATAAAATGTGATGTCAGTGATAGTGTATCTGTCAAATGCATGATAGATACAGTAATGAATGAATTTAAAAGAATAGATGTATTGGTTAATAATGCCGGTATAACAAAAGATGGTTTGTTCATAAGAATGTCAGACGAGGACTGGTTAAAAGTAATCAATACAAATTTAAACAGCGTATTTTATGTAACAAAACCTGTAGTTAAGATAATGATGAAACAAAGAATAGGTACTATCATCAATATCTCAAGTATTTGTGGTGTTTATGGAAATGCAGGTCAAGCAAATTATTCTTCTGCTAAAGCTGGTATAATAGGTTTTACAAAATCTCTTGCTAAGGAAATAGCTGCAAGAAATATTACTGTAAATGCTATAGCTCCAGGATTTATTGAAACAGATATGACATCAGGACTGGAAACAGAAAAAATTGTCGCAAATATTCCTTTAGGTAGGCTGGGGAAACCTGAAGATATAGCACAAACAGTTAAATTCCTTGTAACAAGTGGATCATATATAACAGGTCAAGTGATAGGTGTAGATGGAGGCTTAGTAATCTAGTAGAATTACCTGGTTTGTAATATTATGTTACAATATATCCTCGCATGTAGACACGTTATTATCTATAAAACATAATTAGTAATGACAAATTTTTATAATCAAGTATAATTTAGCTCATTAGTATTAGTTAACTAGCATTAAAAGGAGAAAAAAATGGATAATGCAATATTAGAAAGAGTAAGAAAAGTAGTTATCGAACAATTAAGCGTAGATGATGCTGAAGTAACAGAAGATGCAAGTTTTACCGGTGACTTAGGTGCTGATTCTCTCGATACAGTTGAATTAGTAATGGCTTTTGAAGAAGAATTCGGTTGTGAAATACCTGATGAAGATGCTGAAAAAATTACAACAGTTAAAGATGCAGTAGCATATATTAAAAGTCATTCAGCGTAATAAATAGATAGGATATTAAAATGAGTAATAAATCCAGAAGAGTTGTAATAACCGGAATGGGAGTAATAAGTCCTTTCGGTGTTGGACTTGACTTATTCTGGGATAATATAGTTCTGGGTAAGAGTGGAATTAAGCCAATTACAATAATGGATGCGAGTGAGCATAATGTTAAAATTGCCGGTGAAGTTAGTGATTTCGATCCATCAATCTATCTAGACAAAAAAGAAGCAAGGCGTATGGATAGATATTGTCAGTTTGGCATGGTAGCTGCAAAACATGCGGCGGAAGATGCCAAGTTGGATATGGAACTGGAAGATCCTACACGAATCGGTGTTATTGTTGGAAGTGCAGCTGGCGGTATTGGTACTATTGAAAATAATTGTCGTGTAATTATGGAAAAAGGACCAACAAAGTGCAGTCCTTTTACTGTACCTATGATGATTAGCAATATTGCTGCGGGCAGGATTTCCATAATGTTAAATGCTAAAGGTCCAAATAAATGTGTAATAACAGCTTGTGCTACAGCTACACATTCACTTGGTGATGCATTTAGAACAATAGCTTATGGCGATGCAGATGTTATGATAGCAGGTGGAACTGAAGCAGCTATAACACCATTATCTATGGCGGGATTTGCTAGTGCAAGAACATTATCTACCAGAAATGATGAACCTGAACTAGCCAGCAGACCATTTGACATGGGTCGTGACGGTTTTGTTATGTCTGAAGGTGCAGGAATGCTAGTTATGGAATCACTTGATCATGCACTTGCCAGAGGTGCCAGAATTTATGCAGAATTTGCAGGTTATGGTGCTTCAGCTGATGCTTATGATATAGTTGCTCCACATCCGGAAGGTGAAGGTGCTGCAAGAGCTATGCAGCTTGCACTGGATGATGCAGAACTCAAGCCTACAGATGTACAGTATATTAATGCTCATGGTACAAGTACTTCGCTTGGTGATATTGCCGAAACTATTGCTATTAAACGTGTATATGGTAATTATGCAAAAAATGGATTACTTGTCAGTTCGACTAAGAGCATGGTTGGCCATCTACTCGGAGCAGCAGGCGGCGTAGAAGCAGCAGCTTGTATTAAAACCATTGAAACCGGCATTGTAACGCCAACTATTAATCTGATTGATCAGGATGAAAAATGTGATCTTGATTATGTGGCTAATAAGGCAAGAAAAGTTGATAATATCAATGCTGTAATGTCAAATTCATTCGGATTTGGCGGACATAATGCTTCATTGATATTTAAAAAATACAAGCCGTAATTCTATATTTCATTTATAACAGGCAGGTTTATTAAACCTGCCTGTTTAGTTTTATTTCACTTTCACTTCTTATTTATTTCGTTTTTAGTTATGAAGCAATTTCTCTTTGACCTATTGTATTTTATATACAGTTAGTGTATACATGATTGATACTGATGAATGGGGATTAACAATTTTTTTATAGAATTTATTAAGAAATCATAATTTTTTAGAAGTTTATTAAATTTTTTCTGGAATTTACTAAACTTTTTTAGCTAATTACCGACGTATTAAGCAGGTGTATTTAGAAATTGTCAGGTTAGTTTTAAGTAGGGGTATTTTATGGATATGGCGTATTTGGGCGATGAATCAGAAAATCAATTAAATTCCAAAGTAGTCAGAAATGATCCTCTTTCTTTATGGGATGATATATTTCATTATGCGGCAAATTTAAATGGGAATTGGCATGTATCTCAGGATATATTTAATCGCTATCTTTTGCCGACAGCTGAAAAAAATCCCATTATGTTTGCAAAATGGGTTAATGATATGGTTAAAGTATCCGGGCTTAAGATTAAATGTCATTCATCCTTTTTTAAATCCTTAAGGCACATTAAAAGATTTAATTTTTTGAAAAAATCAAACAGGGCTGAACTAAAAAAAGTGTTGGTGTGTTTGTTTAATGCAGGATTATGTGAACCTAAAATTGCAAAAATAGCGCTTGAACACGCTAAAAATAGTTAAATAAGTTTATTTTAGAGCCTTTCTTGTTATAAACAGTAAAATCCAATTAAAAGGCTCGTGCGAAGCGGGAGTGCTGACTAAAGCCGAAACGGTTTGATTGGCAAGACGTTGGAGGCTTTTACTAAACTCGTTCTTATTTATATCCAAAAAAAAGCTGCCTTTGACAGGCAGTTTTTTGATTTTTGCTTTTAAGCTATATCTCTCAAATCGCTCTTTCTCTGTCCTATGTTATTTTTTATTTCAAAATATGATTTATTATTTAATGCCATTAATTCCATTGAATTCATCATTTTAGAAGGATCAATTGCTGAAGCGAGTTCAAAATTATTTGTTTGTACTTTTGAGTACATTTGAACTAATCTTCTATCTATATTATCTCTTGCTCCAACTGCCATCTTATTTTCCTTATATACGAATTATATACATTGTTCTCATATATATATAAAGGATATATATTGGACAAAAATTCACAAAATAGTAAAATATTTAACAAAAGTTTACAAATGATTCTGCAAAATTTATTCTGGATTATATTTTATAAGGATCTTATAATTGTAATCATAACGAATTTATCTATTAAAATAATTCATAAGCGAGAATAAATGCCGGCATATTTATATTGGGGTGAAGAAGATTTTACTCTGGAAAAAGCTGTAAAACATTTAAAGGATCAAATTCTTGATCCTGAATGGGTATTGCTCAATCATAAAATTTTGGATGAACCTGATATAAAAGAATTAATTGAATCTCTTCAGAGTATACCTATGGTTTTCGGGAATCTTTTAATAGAAATTAGAACATCAAGTTTGTTTTCCAGAGGCGGAAAAAAAAGTTTTGCAACAGACAGCCAGTATGACAAGTTAATGAGTCTAGTGGAAACTCTTAATTCCAATATTCACGTATTATTTATTAGTCGGATTCAAAGAGAAAGCGGTAAGAAAGTTGATTCTTCTCTGAAAATAACTAAACTAATTCAAAAAATCGGTGAGATTAAAGCCTTTGAAGCTTTTAAATCTTATCAGGAAAAGGATCTCATTGAATGGATCAGTAAATGTGCGGAATCAAAAGGTATAAAAATAAATAAAGAGCCTGCTTTGGTTTTGCTTCAAAACACCGGCCCTGAACTGAGAAAA
This sequence comes from Candidatus Gastranaerophilales bacterium, assembly GCA_028689995.1. Lineage (GTDB taxonomy): Bacteria > Cyanobacteriota > Vampirovibrionia > Gastranaerophilales > UBA9579 > JAQVCB01. Next base: position 8,561 of record JAQVCB010000021.1, on the reverse strand, counting down.
CTTGATACAGAGCTTGAAAAATTAAAATTAAATGCAGCGCCTAAAACAACTATCACTAAAGAAGCGGTAATTTCTCTTTGTTCTACATATGAAAATATTTTTGTTCTGGCTGAGTATTGGCTTCAGAATAAGAAATCCAGAGCTGTTATTGAATTACATAAACTATATGAGAAGGATCATCCTCTTAAAATTATTGCAACACTGCAGACATTGTTGAGAAGGTGGATGAAGATCAAGATTGAATCTCAAACAAAAAATTCTTATGAAATTTCCAGAATTGTTAATTTACATAAATTTGTTGTAGAAAAAGATATGGAAAAATTGCAGTCAACCTCAATTGAGATGCTCGTAGAGTTCAAAAAAAAACTTTCAAATGCGGAATTTAGTATTAAAGCAGGAAAACTGGAGGCAGAAATGGCTCTTGATCTTGTAATTTCATCATAGAGGAATAATATGTTCAGTGAGAAATTTAGATTAACTCAGCCAATTTTGACACAATTTTTTGAAGCAGCTCTCAGCGGTACTTCAAAAATGCATCATTCATATATGTTTACAGGCTCGGATGAGATGGCGCAGTACTTTGCAGCAATGCAGATTGCAAAAATCTTAAACTGCCAAAATGGTATTTCTCATACTGGAAATTGCACATGTACAAATTGTCTCTGGATAAACAGAAACAGTCATCCTGCTGTTATAACAATTTCGCCGATTGATTATACGTACGGTAATAAAGATTCCAAATCATCCACAGTAATATCTGTCAATCAGGCCAGATATTTAAAAGAAGCTTTATCAACTTCTTCTCAATATTACAGAGTAATTATTTTTACAGATGCAGTTGAAGATAAATCATACGAAAAGAAAGCAGAACGATTTAGAAAAGAATATGAAAATTTGTTGGTTCCTCCTGTATCAACAGAAAATAGTTCAGATAATGAACGACCATTTTGGCTTCCTATGCCGATAAAACAAGAAACATTTAATCCAGCAACGTTAAATTCATTACTTAAAACAATAGAAGAACCTGAAGAAAGAGTGCTTTTCTTTTTTCTGACAAAAGATAAAGAAGATATCATTGAAACTATTGTTTCAAGATGCCAGATATTACCAGTAAAATCAATAAAACAATCCAATATAAATTTTGACGTATTTAATCAAATTTCTGAGTTTTTTCCTCCTAGAGATTATTCACAGGCTTTCTTTATTTCTGAAAAGCTGATTGAAATTTCAAAGCAGGAATATTTAAGCACAGAAGATATTTTAGATTTTTTGCAGGAATATTTTAAAACGCTGCTTGAGAGTAATGCTAATAATCGTGTGTTTTCGTTAAGATTTATGGATTATATAAAAAAAATTGAAAATGCTAAAACTCAGCTAAATCATTACATAACCCCCCAAATTGTTTTGGAATCTTTGTTGCTGGGGCTTGTATAATAGTTTAAGATATTTAATCAGAATATAAATTATCAAGCATTAAATTTGCTAATATTTGTTGTGGAAAATTTATTCGTTATGTCATTGCGAGCCGGTTAGCATATAATGTAAACTGCTATTTATCTGGCGAAGCAATCTAACCAGCAAACAAGGAACAAAAATAATTGGATAAGCAATATTATATTTATATTCTCACTAATTATAAAGAATCTGTACTATATACAGGGGTGACAAGTAATTTAAAAAAAAGAATTTACGAACATAAAAATAAATTACTAAAAGGCTTCTCTCAAGAATATAATCTCAATAAATTGGTTTATTATGAAATATTTGATGATATTAAACTGGCAATAAAAAGGGAAAAACAAATAAAAGGCGGTTCAAAACAAAAGAAGATTGATTTAATCAAAAGATTAAATCCAGAATGGGAAGATTTAGATAAATGATATCTATGCGTCAATTTAAAACTATTATGCCAAATTAGTTAGATTGCTTCGCGTGTTCGATTGTAGTTAAATGTTCAGGTTATTTGGCTCGCAATGACAGTACTTAATATATTGTATATATAATTGTGGATTGTTTTACATAAATTTGCATTCTACTATGATTAATAACTAGAATCAATTTTATGATTAAATATTCCTGTAGAAGAAATAGGGGAAAAGTTATGCAGTATGATATTGCAATAATTGGGGCAGGACCTGGCGGTTATGTTGCGGCTATCAGAGCGGCCCAGCTTGGCGTTAAAGTTGCACTTATAGAAAGAGAAAATGTAGGCGGGGTTTGTCTTAATTGGGGATGTATACCTACAAAAGCCGTTATTACTTCTATGGATAAATATAACGAAGCTCAAAAATTTTCCAAATATGGTATTAATTTAGAAAATTTAAGTTATGACTATGAAAAAATCTCTGAGAGAAAGTGGTCTGTCGTTGATAAAATCAGAAAAAATCTGACTGGACTTATTAAAAGTTATAAAATAGATATTATATCGGGTGAAGCTGCAATTGAGTCGGTAAATCTGTTAAAAATTACTCAGGTAGGATCTGTTATTGATATAGAATATAAGTATTTAATTATTGCTACAGGATCAAGACCGGTCTCACTCCCCGGACTTACTATTGATCACAAATTTATTCTCGATACTAACGATATTTTATCATTGGAATCTTTACCTGAAAGTATCTTACTTGTAGGAAGCGGTGCAAGTGGTATTGAATGGAGCAGAATATTTAACAGTTTTGGTAAAAAAGTTATTTTAACTGAAATGGCTCCAAGACTTGCTCCGATGTTCGATGTAAGCATATCGGAAAGAATTGAGAGAATATTTAAACGTCAGAGAATAGAATTTTTTACAGGCACCCGCATAAGCAAAATTGAAGCAACAAAGGTAACATTAGATAACGGTAAAGAATTCAGTCCTGATATAATTTTCCTTGCAGCAGGAAGAGCGCCTAATATAGAGATAAATGGGCTTGAGAAACTCGGCATCAAAACTTCCAAAAAGGGAATAGAAGTTGATGACAATTTGCGAACCAATATTGACAATATTTATGCAATAGGCGATATAACAGGAATCTTACCTCTCGCGCATGTTGCTTCTCATCAGGGAATGAAAGCCGTTGAAAATATATTATTAAACAAAACTTCTCCGATAAATTATCTGGCAGTTCCAAAAATAATTTATGGAAATCCCGAAATCGCCTCTGTTGGTTATTCGGAAGAAGAACTTATTGCACAGAATATTTCATACGAATCAAGCGAATTTCCAATGAGTGCGATAGGAAAATCTCTCATTGAAGATCAAATAGAAGGGTTTGTAAAAGTTTTAGCTGATAAAAACAGAATTCTAGGAGTCCATATTATTGCAAATCAAGCAGCTGCTATGATTCAACAGGCTGCAATAGCTATTAACTGTAATCTTTCGCCGGATGATCTAAAAGATACGATATTCGCACACCCGACGTATTCAGAAGCGCTTTATGAAAGCTTTCTTGGTATAGATGGTTCTCCAATCCATCTTCCAATAATGTCATCCTGAATTTATTTCAGGATCTCTGACCCAATAGATGCTGAAACAAGTTCAGCATGACGCAAGAAAATAGTTTTTTAATAAACATTTGAAAATTATTTAGTGCTGTATTTACATCCGCAGTATGACTGTCGGTATAAACCATATTTTTTAGATAATTTCAGGCCTCTTTTGTAACCGTCCTGTTTTTTAAAATCAGCTTCTAAAAAATCTATGCCGTATTTTTTTGCTGTTTCTTTACCTATTTTATTTATTAAATTTGAGTTTTTATGCGGGCTGACGCTTAAAACAGTTGTAAATAGATTATAATCATTCTTTAGAGCGAACTGTGCCGTTTTTTCAAGTCTTAATCTGAAGCATATTTCGCATCTTTTTCCTCTTTCGGGTTCATTTTCATATCCTTTGACAGCATCATTCCATATTTCAAAAGGATCTTCCTGTATAAAAATTTTATAATTCATTAGTTCTGCAAATCTTACATATTCTTCCAGTCTTCTTTTGTATTCAGCTTCAGGATGAATATTGGGATTATAAAAGAATCCTGCTATATTAGAGTATTTGTTTAGCAGATTTTCAAAAACACTTGAAGAACAAGGTGCGCAACAACTATGAATTAGAATTTTTTGATTCATGGTTATTTCATATTATTAAGTACAATTTTTTTTAATTCAGGATAAGGCATAAGTCCTTCATATTTTTTCATTCCGATAAATAATGTGGGTGTTGCTGTAATTCCCATGTTATTTGCTTTTTTTGTATCACTTATGAGTTGATTTTTTGCTTCAGGATTATTTGCATCTTTTTTCAATTTATCAGTATTTAAACCAAGATTTTTTGCCAGCTGAAGTATTTTTGTTTCAGATAAATTTTGTTGATTATCAAATAATTTACTGTTTAGTTCCCAGTATTTTCCCTGTTCCTTTGCTGCTCTGCTGTACAGTGCTGCAGTACAGGAATTTTCATGGATGGATTTTTTTATAACAGGATTACATTTTTTATTCAATGGGAAATCGTGGTGAACAACCTGCACACTTTTAATTTCCTGAACAAGTCTCTCCATCATTGCATTAGATATGGCGCAGTATGAACATTGAAAATCTGTATATTCATGAATTGTTAATTTAGGTTTTTTTGCCCCTAGAATATTTCCGTTGGTGGTGTATTTGGAAGAATGTTTTGTGAAATCCGAGAAAGGATTTTTATTGACAAATATACCTGATGTATTAAAGTAATACAGTGTGATCGAGGTTATAGCTACTAAAATAAATAAAAATAAAGAATTGGTTCGACTGGACACGAAAAGATAGGCGTCTTTTAAAGTGTTTTTGTAATGAGTTATTACTGATTCGTCATTTTTACTTGCAATAAGAATACAAAAATTCAGGAAATAACTAATTACGCATAATAAACACACTTTATGAATTTCTGTTGATGAAATTTTTGCTAAAATTAATGAAATAATTAATGAAATTGAAGCAATAGTGAATATATAGCTTTTTGAATTTTTTAAATCCTTTAATATTGCATTGTTTAAAGAAGGCAGAAAATTTAAAAACAGTATAAATGAATATAAACTGAGTCCCCATAAGGAAAGAGGGACCCCCAGAAAATGTGAAAATTGAGTACGTGCGACAGCATCGCAGTCAATAGCTTCGCTTATTGCGCAAAAGCTTGGTTTAGCTCCTGAAATAAAATTTGCATTGAAATATACAATGGTTAATTCTATTGATAATAGTATTCCAATTACTGCAAGTGCAGGTAAAATATAAGGTTTAATTTTATTTATCATAGAACTATTTAACTCCAATTCCTGATTGCTGATTTCCTGCATATTTTGATCCTCTATTTTAATTTGATCTTTTATTTAATATTATCATAGAAATCCTTACTAATTTCGGTATTTTATTATGTTTTTTGAATGTTAATTTGTTCCTCTATAAATTTTTCAAAACTTGCAGGACCGCCTATAAAATGAATTACTTTTTCTGGAACTCCGTTTGGTTCAATTCCTACACTAAAATATATAATATCATTTCTATTTTTAGTTATCATTTTACTGTCACTGCCTTCAAAACCCGCGATAGATCCAAATTCATCTCCTCCGATTATTATTTCGTTATCATTTATATTATACTTTTTAGCAATATTTTGAAGAATCCATATTATAGAATCTGATTTATCAGTCAGTCCAATTTCAAGATGTTTTACATCGCTGGTTATCTTTGCATTTCCAAATTTCGATGTTTTTGCTATATCAGTTAACAGTTTATATGCTTTTTTAATTCCTCCTGCAAAACCATTTTTTTCAAGTCGTTTTTCTGTCTCGAGCAGTAATTTATCTATTTCGTTTTTGGGTGGATTTGTCCATTCAGGAATAAGATCAATTTTTCTCCTGTTTAATCTGTTATAGATGATATTTATTGTAGCTTTTGAGGTATTTTCTATGGCTGATTTTGTTTTTTCGACTGTTTTGTTGAGTAACAGATTTTCCTGATCTGTTGCAATTCGCCTGTATAATAAAACTTTATCCGAATTTTCATCAAATCCAAACACTTCAGAACCCCTATTTGTGCATATATATAGATTATGTTTATGTGGGCCTTTTATAAATGATGAAAATTGCCGGTTAATATTGTCAAAATTTGTGCCTGTAATTACTATAATATATATTCCAAGTTTTAAAAGTTCATCTAATTTAGATGTTATTTGTGATGCATCAGTTTTTCTATTTTTCACCGCAGTTCCATCCCAATCAAAAATAACTATTTTAAACGGTTTCAGTAAATCAGAATAATTTTTAATATTGCAGTTATTGTCCATAAAATATGCCTCCATAGGAGGCATATTTAACATAATTAATATAATTTTTCAGGTTACAGTCGATTATAATATATGTATAAAAATTTATTCAAATTGAGTCATTATGTCCTTCAACGTGCATTTTCCAGAATTACATTTTGATAATGCCAGTTTATTAACTTCGTCAAGCTTTTCTTTAAATGTCGGCTTATCAATATCATAGAATAAGCCTGTATATAAATTTTCGTTCGTGAAAGCCAGCTTCATTCCTTCAATTCTTTCTTTTGTATCGTGATCTTCCGGCAGTTTTTTGATTCTTTGTTTTAAGCTTTCATAAGTTACCTTATGGTTATATTGAACGCAAGGCGACAATACATGAATAAAAGAAAATCCCTTATGCTGAATCCCTTTAGTTATTAAATCTTTTAACTGATTTGGATCACCGGAGAAACCTCTTGCGATATATGATGTATCAAAGGATAAAGCCATCAGTACGGGATTGATTCTCTCTTCTATTGCTTCATATGGATTAACTTTTGTAATTAAATCATCATGAGATGTCGGTGAATTCTGACCTTTAGTCAGTCCATATATCTCATTATCCATTACTATGTAAGTTATATCGGGATTTTTTCTTGACGTATGTATGAAGTGATTGCCTCCGATACTAAATCCGTCTCCATCTCCGCCTACGGTTATAACATTCCTTCCAGGATTAGCTATCTTAAGCCCTGTAGACAAGGGTAACGCTCGACCATGTATTGAATGGAAACCATATACATTAGTAAAGAAAGGCAACCTGCTGGAACAACCAATCCCAGATACAATAACTGTATTGTCAGGTTCTATGTTCAGATCTGAAAATGAGCTTAATAATGCATTAAGTACTGCATAATTTCCACAACCAGGACACCATGTCGGTTTTACATTACTTTTATATTCACCCGGATTCAATTTTATACCTCTTCTATTTATTAATTATTAACCTAAATTGATATTCCACCATTCTGTCTGGTGAATTTAAGTGATTGACGTTGAATTATTTCTTCTATCTTCTTAAATATTTCATTTGATGTAAATGGTTCACCATCATATTTCATGAAATTGTATATTTTTAAGTCTTTTGACATGCAGGTACATCTGTATACCAGAGTATTTGCAAATTGTGCGCTGTAATTGCATTCTACAATAAGTAAAATTTCCTTGCCTTTGATAAAGTCATTAATCCACTGATCAGGAAAAGGATAAACAGTTCTGGGATAAAGAGCCTGTATTATAAATCCGTTTTCTTTTGCCATATCAATTGCTTCAAGTACGGCACCAGATGTACTTCCCCAACTTAATATACCTATTTTGGCATCATCAGGTCCGTATTTCTTGGCAGGTTTAAATTCTTTTGTTGCTGTTTCGAGTTTTTTAAATCTTTTTTTAGTCATAGCAGCATGAACTTCCGGTGAATAAGATGGTGCAGCAAATTCATTATGTTCTAATCCTGTTGCTATATATGCTCCGCCCATATCTCCTGGAGATGATATAGGAGATACGCCATTCAATGTTATTGTATATCTGGAATAAGGAGTATTTTCTTTATTATTATATTTAAGTCTGTTTATTATTTCTATATTATCCAAGTCAATCAGGTTTACACATTCTCTTTTCTGTCCAAGAACTGCATCTGATAATAAAATTACGGGTACCTGATATTTTTCAGCAAAATTAAAGGCGTTTAATGTTTGATAAAAACAGTCAGCCACATTCATTGGTGATATGACAATTTTGGGGGTATCACCATGTGTACCGTAAATTGCCATGTTAAGATCAGATTGTTCTGTCTTTGTTGGCATGCCTGTGCTTGGGCCGCCTCTTTGTACATCTACAATAACCAGTGGGACTTCGGCCATTGATGCAAGACCTATTGCTTCTGACATAAGCGATAAACCAGGCCCACTTGTTGCTGTCATAGATTTAACTCCCGAATACGATGCTCCGATTGCAGACATAATTGCAGCAATTTCGTCTTCGCATTGAATAACATTTCCGCCCAATTTTGGCATTTCTCTTGCCAGCCATTCCATTATTTCAGTAGCCGGTGTAATTGGATATCCTGAGTAAAATCTGCATCCTGCAACCAGTGCTCCGAAAGCGATTGCTTCGTTTCCGCTCATAATTAATTTTCTTTCTGATGTCTCCATATTAAGAGTATCAAGGGTATCTATTCGAATGAGTTGGTTATCTGTGTATTCATAGCCTCCATTAAGTGCTTTTATATTTGAGTTAATAATTTCTTCACCTTTGG
>JAQVCB010000120.1 GCA_028689995.1 Candidatus Gastranaerophilales bacterium | reverse complement strand
AAAACAATATATCGGCAGTTTTACTGGTCAGTAAAACTTTGGCGGACAACAGCGATATTCCGAACCTGGTTAAAAAAATAACAGGAGCAACTGTAACCGTTTATAAAGTTTTAGGCAATAAATCAAGTATTGTTGCTTCAAATCTGTCTTTGCCCAAAGACCAAAAAATACCTGAACAGCAAATATCCGGGGATATTTTAAGGGATATTTATTCAGGAATGTCTTTTTCTACCAGAAAAAGACAGCCGGACGGGTTTGAGACAGGACAGTACAGCCCGATAAAAAGTTATTCGGGAAATATTGCAGGTGTAATTTATGTCGGATTCAAGGAAAGCAAATTTGTTGAGCCGGGAATTAAAAACATAAAACTGATCAGTATTATTTCCATAATAAGTTTGCTTGTAGCTATAGCCCTTGCAGCTCTTTTTGCAAGAACAATAACTACTCCGATTTTAAAACTGGTATTTGCAGCCAAATCAATTGCTTCAGGAGATTTAGACCAGAAAGTTCAAATCAGGGGAAAAGATGAAACAGCACAGCTTTCAAATACTTTTAATAAAATGGCTTATAATCTTAAAAAACAGGAACAATTAAGAGATAATTTTATTGCTACCCTCACACATGACCTCAAAGTCCCTATGCTTGCTGAAAACCAGACTATAAACTATTTAATAAAAGAAGCATATGGTCCGATAACCGGAGAACAAAAAGATATTCTCGAACTTATAAAAAGCACGAACAATTCCTCTCTGGAAATGGTAAGCACTCTTCTGGAAATTTACAGATATGACACCGGCAATATTCAGTTGATCAAAACAAGGTCTGATATTGTAAAACTGGCTAAAGAGGCTATAAATCAAATTAATTCCCTTGCTCTTGAAAAAGAGATAACAATTTCTCTTAATTCAAATCAAAAAGAAATTTTTGCCAGTTTTGACGAAAGAGAAATTAAAAGAGTTTTGCACAACCTCATCAGCAACGCCATTAATAATGGCGTTCAAAAAGGTCATATATACTGTGATATTGAAATAGTTCCAGATGAAAAGTTTTATTATCCGGATACAGGTAAAAATCTCTGTACAACACTGGATGAACCTCTGGATATTTCCAATATGGTCATGGTTACGGTTAAAGACAATGGAACAGGTATATCAAAAGAAGACATTCCCCTGTTATTTAAAAGATTTTCTTTTAATAAAGGCAGAAAGCCTGCCGGAACGGGTCTTGGGTTATATTACTGTTATCAGGTTATTAAACAGCATAATGGATATATATGGGCAGAAAGTATTGAAAAACAGGGAAGTTCTTTCAGGTTTTTATTAACTCTTGAAGATTGAGGATTTTTGGTATGGAAGAAAAAAACACTATAAAAGTATTGCTTGTCGATGATTCAAAACTCACTCTGGCAGGTCTGAATACAACATTTAAGCAATATAGCGATATTGAAATAGTTGGAAATGCCGAAAACGGGGAAATTGCACTTAATCTTATAAAAGAACAAAAGCCTGATGTGGTTTTGATGGATATAGGCATGCCTGTTATGGACGGTATTCAGGCAACCCGAGAAGTTAAGAATTTAAATCCGGAAACTAAAATAATAATGCTGACTTCTCATGAAAGCGAGCAGGATGTCTTTGATGCTTTATCAGCCGGAGCTTATTCATATTGTATGAAGGACATTGATCCCGAAATTCTGGTTGCTGTGGTAAAAAGCACATATAACGGGGCTTCCTGGCTTGATCCAGGAATAGCAAGAATTGTTCTGGGCAATTTTGTGAACAAGCCTGTTGTCAAGCAGCAGGAATCAGTATTAACCGAAAGAGAAATCGATGTACTGGGATTAATTGCCAAAGGATACAGCAATTGTGACATTTCAGGGGCTTTATGTATAAGCCTGAATACTGTAAAAACCCACATAAAAAATATTTTCCAGAAACTTGAAGTTGGAGACAGAACACAGGCAGCAATGAAAGGATTAAAAGAAGAAATTATACAGAAAAACAAGTTTTAATTTTAATTTAAATAGATTATATACAGATTTTTATATTTTAGTTACAATTTGTTTTATAAAGTTTAATAAAATATATAAATAGTCTGGATTAAAGAGTTGTTTTAAGGAAGCAAGAGTTGGATTTTATAGACCAAAACGAGCTCATTTATACAAACGAGGAAAAATGTGTCGGATGTAATAAATGTATTATTGAATGTCCGGTTCATTATGCAAATATTGTATACTTAAAAAACGGTGAAAGAAAAATAAAAATAGATCAAACCAAGTGTATACAGTGCGGACGCTGTATCAAAGTTTGCGATCATGAGGTCAGGAGTTATAAAGACGACGCACAAAGGTTTATAGATGATCTAAAAAATGGAGTTAAAATTTCCATAATTGCAGCACCGGCAATCAGACACAATTTTGAAAATTATAAAAAATTATTTGGCTATTTAAAAAATCAGGGAGCAAATATAATATATGATGTTTCACTGGGAGCCGAAATAACAGTATGGGGCTACTTAAAAGCTATCGAAAAATATTGTCTGGACTCTGTTATTGCCCAGCCCTGTCCTGCTATAGTTAATTATATAGAAAAATACCAGCCTGATTTAATTGAAAAACTGGCTCCCGTTCATAGCCCTGCGTTATGTACGGCAATATATCTTAAAAAATATAAAGATGTTGAAGATAAATTAGCTTTTTTATCGCCTTGTATAAGCAAAATTGATGAATTTGCCGATAAAAATACTGATAATAACGTTGAATATAATGTGACTTTTAAGAAAATTAAGGAATATCTCAATAAAAACAATATAAATTTGGATGACTATGATGAGTATGACTTTGATAATATTGATTGCGGAATTGGACTTGTTTTCAGCAGACCGGGCGGACTGGCTGAAAATATCAGATTTCACAAGAAAGATATATGGATAAAGCAGATTGAGGGAGATAAACAGGCTTATAAATACTTAAATAAATACAGTGAAAGAATCAAAAAAGGTAAAAAAATACCGCAAATCGTCGATGTTTTAAACTGTTCCCAGGGTTGTAACCTTGGAACAGGAACCTGTAGAGATATAGATACCGATGATGTGGATTTTAATATGAACAGCCTGAAACGGGAAAAAGCTAATCAAGCCCTCTTTTCCGAGCAAAATTATCCTCTTTTTGAAATGTTTGACAGGGTCTTGAATCTGGATGACTTTATCAGAAAATATACGGACAAGTCATTTGAAATAAAACTAAAAGAACCTTCTCCCGAGGAATACGAAGAAATTTTTATAAAACTGCACAAGCTTGATTATGGTTCCCGAAAAATCAACTGTTTTGCATGCGGCTACGGTAATTGTTTTGATATGGCAAAGTCTATATATAATGGAATGAATCATCTCGAAAGCTGTATTTACTACAATAGAAGGGAACTGGAAATCGAACATCAGCAAATTATTGATAAAAATGAAGAAATACAACTTATATTCAACGAAATGAAAAGTTTAAACCGCGAAAAAGAACAAAGTGAAATAAGAATAAAAACAATTCTTGACAGTTTATCGGATGGAGTTATTTTAGTCAACGAAAATGAGATTATTGAATTATGTAATCCTGCAATAGAATACCTTTTTGATTATCAAAAATTGGAACTCATAGGACAGAACTTTGAAATACTGGTATCACCCAGTTTAAAAAACTATCATAAGCTGAAATTTGTGGACTCCAAAGTGGAAATTGTTGGATATCGTAAAAACGGAACGAGCTTTCCTCTTGAAATCGGATTTAGTGAAGTCGTTTTTGAGAATCAAACCAAGTCTATATTTATTATGCGTGATATTTCCGAAAGAAAAGAAATTGAAAAGCTGAAAAACGAGTTTGTTTCTGTGGTAAATCACGAACTTAGAACTCCTTTAACCTCTATTCGTGGATCACTGGGTATTCTTTCGAGCGATTCCATAAAAGACATTCCCGAAAAGGCAAAAGAATTTATAAATATTGCTTATAACAATAGCGTGCGTTTAATCAATATTATCAATGATATTCTTGATATGGAAAAAATAGAGGCAGGCAAAATGGACTTTAATATGCTGCCTCTTGAAATAATGCCCGTTATTAATCAGGCAATTTTAATAAATGAACCTTATGCCCGGCAATTTGATGTACACTATGTAAAAAAAGATGTTTTGCCCGGAGCTAAAGTAAATATTGATAAGGACAGGCTTCTTCAGGTTATTACAAACCTCTTGTCCAATGCTACCAAGTTTTCTCCTGCACATGCTTCCGTCGAAATTTCCGTTTATCAATGGAATGATTTTATTCGGGTTGCCATAAGCGACAAAGGCATAGGTATCCCGGAAGAATTTAAGGAAACCATTTTCAATCGGTTTGTTCAGGTTGACTCGTCAAATACCAGAAATAAAGGCGGTACGGGTTTAGGATTAAGTATCTGCAAGGCCATTATTGAAAAGATGAACGGAAGTATAGGGTTTGAATCCGAAGTTAATAAAGGATCCACTTTCTACTTTAACCTGCCTCTTGTAGTAGAAGAAAATTCCGATATAAAAACACAAAAAGAGCCAGATGAGGGTTTATCTGTACTGCTTTGTGAATATGAGAGAAAAACTGCCTCATATATCAGTGATTTATTATCACAAAAGGGTTATCATTCAGATATTGCAGACAATGCTGCTTGCGTAAAACAGCTTTTATCCCAAAATAAATATGATGTAATAATTCTTGATCTTATTCTGCCCGATCAGGACGGGATTTCCCTGATTCGTGAATTGCGTTTAAACGAAAAAACCAAAAAAATTCCGATAATAATTATTTCTTATGACGTTGAAAAGGAAAGCAAGGAATTAAACGGCAGCTTTAGCCTTGTTGACTGGATAAACAAGCCTGTTGATCAGGAAAAAATTCTTAATGCAATAAAACATGCCACTGTAAAAGAACTTGATGCCGAATTAAAAATTTTACATATTGAAGACGATTTTGATATTACACAGGTTGTTTCAAATATTCTGCAAGGCATCGGTGCTGTTTCACAGGCATATAACATACAGGAAGCAAAACAAAAACTTGAACAGGAAATATTTGATTTAATAATACTTGATCTGGAACTTCCGGATGGTAATGGAATAAATTTATTACCGGAAATACAGGAGTTTCAAAATAACAATCCTTCGGTATTAATCTTTTCAGCATATGACGTAAATGAGGAAATAGCCAAAAAAGTTAATGCCGTCCTTCTTAAATCTACTACTTCCAATGAAAAATTGTTAAATATGATAAAATTGCTGGTAAAAACAAAAACCCCGGAAAAGCTGGATTAAAAGCGTAAAAAGAGTTTATAGGGAGAAATATTAATGACAGTTCCGTTAAAAAAAATTTTACTTGCAGAAGATGAACCGGATATACAAAGAGTTGTTGAATTTGCCTTAAAAGATATAGGGAATTTTGAGTTAAAAATTTGCAATTCGGGAATAGAAGCTCTGAAAGCAGCTCCTGAATATAATCCTGATTTAATTTTACTGGACGTTATGATGCCTGAAATGGATGGACCGACTACTCTGTTAAATTTACGTAAAAATCCTGCCACGATGTCTACTCCGGTTGTTTTCATGACAGCAAAAGTCCAGACAAATGAGGTTTTGCATTATAAAAAACTGGGGGCCACAGATGTTATAATGAAGCCTTTTGACCCGATGAGCCTTGCTTCCGTAATAAATGAAATCTGGGAGAGAATCCATGGATGAATTACAGGCAAAATATGACGCAATGTGCAAAAAATATCTTTTTTCTTTATCTGATAAATTTGATCAGGTTAATTCCCTTAAAGAAAAATTCACTAAAAAAACATGGAATGAGAATGATTATTACGAATTGCGAAAACTGGTTCATAATATAGCCGGTGCCAGTGCTATGTTTGGCTTTTCTTTAATAAGCAATTCTGCTCTTAAGCTCGATCAATATCTGAAATCTATTGAAAACCTGCCTGACGGCAGCAATGTCGATAAAATTTTGATTTCCATAAATGAGTTAAGCCGGATTTATGCCGATACTGTTTCTGTTAATTAAGGGTATTTTTTATGACAACGGAAAAACTTAAAATTGCTATTGTTGATGATGAAGAACATATAAGAGATTTTTTAGGCGAAATTATAGAACATTTTGGCTATGAAATTGCCGGTAAAGCTTCAAATGGCTTTGAGGCTCTGGATCTTTTCAGAAAAGAAGTCCCGGATATTATGCTGCTTGATATTAATATGCCCAAAATGACAGGGGATAAAGTCCTGAAAGAACTCCTTCAGGAATTTCCCGATGCTTTTATTATAATGTTGACAGCAATATCTGAAGCAGAAACCGTAAAAAGATGTATTAGCCTCGGGGCTTCATATTTTGTTTTAAAAGAAACTCCAGTTGCCAAAATGATAGAAACCATCAAGGAGGCTATCAAAAAATACGAAGAAAAAAGAAGAATTAGTTATGGAAAGTTTAATCTTAATAAAATGCTAAAAGAAATACAGGAAGATAAAATTTTGTGTGTTTCTGCCAACAGAGAAATGTCTCAGGATGAAATAAAGGAATTTCTTTTCAAAGAACAGGGAAGTAAGAATATATAAGGGTTTTATTATGGTAAATAATGATTTATCGAAAATTCTTTTATCCAATAATATAATTGGCGAACAGGAATTACATGACTTAAACGGTATTTATCAGAATAATGTCTTTGATATATTCCTGCATCTTATCCAGGAAGGAATTATTGAACGGGAAGAATTAGGCAGGCTTATAGGTGATTCACTTAATATTACCTATGTAACTCTTAAAAAAATTAAATTTCAGCCTGATGTGGTGGTAAAATTACCCGAGGACTTTGCCAGAACTCACAAAATTATTCCGATGTATAAGTTTGGGAATGTCATTACGGTTGTTGCCGCTGATCCCCGGAATTCTATTATGATAGATAATGTGGAAAAACTTGTCGAATGCAGGGTTAATCCATTATTTTCTTTCCCTGATGAAATTGATGAAGCTATTGAATCTAATTATATTCTTAATAATTCCCTCCAGGGACTTATTAAAGACTTTTTTGTCAGCCCGTCAAATACTGAAAAACCAGATAAAAATAATCCTGTTAAAGAAGAAGAGCAGAAATGTTTAATTCCCGAACCTACCCAAAAATTTCTTACCGAGAACACAAAGCAAATTCAT
>JAQVCB010000020.1 GCA_028689995.1 Candidatus Gastranaerophilales bacterium | reverse complement strand
CTGGTTAAAGGTGTAAAAGAGCTGAATGATAAAAATGAAAAATTAAAAGCAGAAAATGCTGCTTTATCAAAGAAAATTGATTCGATAGAGCAAAGATTGAATAAAATTGAAGAGATAAAGGGGATATCCTATTCTCAGAAAAAAGAAAATATATTTGCAGGATTTTTCAACTGGATCAGGTCTTTGTTTAAATATAAGCATGTTTTGTCATTGCGAGCCAGACATCGTATAATATAAACTAGGATTTTTCTGGCGAAGCAATCTAACAGGAATGTAAGGAATAAAGCAAATGGATAAACAGTATTATGTATATATTCTTACTAATTATGATGAAACAGTGTTATATACAGGTGTAACTAATAATTTGGGTAAAAGAATTTATGAACATAAAAATAAATTAATAAAAAGTTTTTCTCAAAAATACAATCTTAATAAATTAGTATATTATGAAATATACAATGATATTGAACAAGCGATTATAAGAGAAAAACAAATAAAAGGTGGTTCAAGAGTAAAAAAACTTGATTTAATCAATAAATTCAATGAAGAATGGTTAGATTTATATGAAAAGATTTGTTAGATTGCTTTGTCGTTACACTTCTCGCAATGACAGTGCGTGTTATTATAATTCTATTTCGCAAAATTGTCTGATGTATAAAATAAACAAAGGTTTTACGCTGGCTGAAATGTTAATAGTCCTTATGCTTATGGGTGTAATTATCACATTAAGTATTCCTGTTATTAAGAAAGTCAGTCAAGGTTATAATAGAGTCTATGCTTCTGTTTTTAATTTTACACAGGCTGTATTAATGGATATTCCTACACCTTTGGATAGCACTTTTTGTAATAATTTTGCTAATAAAGTAAATACTATCGGTGCTATTAACTGCATAACATCAGATGTCGCTACTGACCAGCCCAATTTTATAACTTCAAACGGGGTTAGATGGTTTGGAATGGAAGGGGGCTTTACTACTAATCCTAAAACTGTTACTGTCGATATTCAGGGTAATAAAGGACCGAATGAGGATGATGTAGATCTGTTAAAAATCAGAGTGTTTTCAGATGGTCATGCATTGCCTGAGCTCGATACTGTAGAAGCTGGATATGCTTATTCAGGAGCGTCAAGCTGTAAAAATGCTCAAATTATTAGAAATACCTATATGAGTGGAATGTATACATTTAATTTTAGCGGTACTCCGGCTGATGTTTTTTGTGATATGTCAACTAATACGAAAGATGATACACCATCTGATCAGGGAGGATGGACAATAGCTGATCCCAGTGTAAATCTTTCTTCAATTATTACTGATCGCAGCGAAGTTATTGTGTATTTTAAAAAAGGCACAATGATAAGATATTTACTGTTAAATCAGTTAGCTGCATATTCTGCAACAAATATTGTATTTGATTACACGACTGTACCCGGTTCAATTAAAGTATCATTTGCAACGGGATCAACAAACGGGTTTATAGCAAATGAGGCAAGTAAATCATACAGCGGTACGTCTTCAAGTAATTATTTTAAGTTTAAAGATACCACAACCGGAAATAATACCCAGTCAGGCATAAATATTGATAATATTATTGGACAACAAGGAATCTCTGTAAATCCCGGTATTCCTGATACTTACTTTAAGCAGTTTGGTGTTTATTTTGCAGGCGGTGGATGCTCTGTTGCATCTGATGCCAATCATCTTACTAATGCAGATTCTGCGGTTCTGGGAATTAGATAGGTTTATAAAAAGAAGATATCCTCAAATGTCATCGCGAGCGAAGCGTGGCGATCTTCGCAGTGACAACTTGCATTAATTTGAGGTAACAGGTCAGGTGGTCTCGAATAAATAATACAGGGGTTTTCAATATTCTTACTATGACTGCCATTTGGCAATTTTTTGTCATCCCGCACTTGATGCGGGATCTATCTAATTATAGTCTGTTGCATTAAGCCATAGAGGGATGGATGCCGTGTCAAGCACGGCATGACATTTCATAGATAAGTTTTTATAATAAAACATACTTATCTATATTGCTTGCTTCCAGCAAATAATCCTGATACCTGTTATAACTTAAACAGCGGTTTTTTCTTCTGAAACGGATTTTTCAGGGTTCAGGTTTACATAAACCGCATTGAATACTCCGTCAATTTGCTTAATTTGTTCAAGCAGTTCAGGTTTTACAAGATCATCTGTATTGATAATCATTGTTGATTCACCGCCAACGGTTTTATCTTTTCTGGCAACCTGCATCATACTGATATTAACGCTGTTAGTTCCAAGAATAGTAGCAACTTTAGCAATCATACCGGGTTTGTCCTGATGAGGTGTGATTAAAATATGTTCAGCAGGAGCAATACTGGTATTATAGTCATCTATTTTTACTATTCTAGGTGTATTTTCAGCAATCATTGCTCCGCTTACGGCATGAGTTTCTGTATCGGTAATCAATTTAACCGTAATAAGTCCAACAAAGTTACAGGAAGAATCAGATTTTGAATCTTCGACAATTATTCCACGGCTTTTTGCAATT
The DNA here is from genome assembly GCA_028689995.1 of Candidatus Gastranaerophilales bacterium. Lineage (GTDB taxonomy): Bacteria > Cyanobacteriota > Vampirovibrionia > Gastranaerophilales > UBA9579 > JAQVCB01. Next base: position 32,552 of record JAQVCB010000020.1, on the reverse strand, counting down.
ATTGGAGCGTTAACATAATTCACACCTTCCAGATTACCTGACAAAATCCCTTTTAAAACAGCTATTTTCAGAGGTGATGAGTCAAGCTGAGCAAGAGAACCGTGAGTTCTGATCTTGATTATTTTTATAGCTCCGTTGCTTATTTGTCTTACAAGTGTGCCGAGGTTTTCAGCGAGATTCATATAAGGCTTTACGGGTTCAAGTAACTCGGCTTTGAGTGCCGGAATATTGACGGCGCTTCTTGCTGATTTGCCTGCCAGCACATCTCTTATCTGTTCTGCAACATCAAGTGCTACATTGATTTGAGCTTCTTCCGTACTTGCTCCAAGATGTGGAGTCAAAATTAAATGACCTTTGCATTTTAAGAGCGGGTTATCAGCTTCAAGTGGCTCTTTTTCAAAAACATCAACCGCTGCTGATGCTACATGTCCTGAATCCAAAGCTTCTTTAAGAGCTGCTTCATCAATAATGCCGCCTCTTGCACAGTTGACAATCCTGACGCCCGGTTTCATCCTGTTTAAAGTATTTTTATTTATTAAATACATTGTTTCTTTTGTTTTCGGTGCGTGAATAGTTATAAAATCGCATAAAGGCCAGAAATCTTCGAGGCTTTTAATATATGTAGCGCCTAATTCCTCAACTCTTTCCTTGCTTGTAAAAGGATCACAGACTAATACCTTCATACCTAATGCCAGAGCTGCTTTTGCTACTCTTGAACCTATTTTGCCAAGGCCTATAATTCCGAGAGTTTTGTTAAAAACTTCAACGCCTGTAAACTTTGCTCGTTCCCATTTGCCGGCTTTTGTTGACAGATCAGCTTCAGGAATATATCTTGTCATAGAAAGCATCATTGCTATTGTATGTTCTGCTGCTGCTGTTGTATTACCTTCAGGAGAATTAACAACGATGATTCCTCTTTGTGTTGATTCTTCAACATCAATATTATCGACACCAACTCCTGCTCTACCAATAATTTTCATATTTTTAGCCGCTGCAAGTATTTTCTTTGTTACTTTTGTCTGACTTCTTACCATTAAAGCATCATATTCTCCAATGATCAGAGCCAGCTCATCTTCCGGCATTGTTTCCTTATAATGTACTTCAGCAACCTGAGATAAAATATCTCCGGCAGTTTTATTTATTTTATCCGTAACAAGGACTTTATACATTTTTCGATCTCCTCGTATTTATAATTAATTCAAGATTGTTATAACGTGGGTTGATAACTTTTAATTAAGTCTAATTGCTACAAAGCCTCAGTCGTTAACCTAAGTCTGGTGATGACTATCACCTAAATTTTACACGATATGTGGTTTATAATTCCATCATTGTTGAAATCAGGGCAGAAGTTCCTGCTCCCGAATTTGTTTTATAACCGAGTTTTTGCAGTGTCATTTCAAGTGCGCCGACCGCTGCGATCATATCTCTCTCGCTTGCAAATCCAAGATGTCCCATTCTGAATATTTTGCCTTTTAACTGACCCTGTCCGTCTGCTACAACTAAATCGAAGTCATTTTTCAGGGTTTTTCTGATATCAGCAACGCTGATGCCGTCAGGAGGCAGGATTGCAGTTATCGCATTACTGGCAATTTCATTATCTTCAACAAATAATTTAAGTCCCATGGCTCTTACTGCGGATCTTAATCCTGCTGCCAGCCTTGCATGACGTAAATACAGATTATCTAAACCTTCTTCTCTTAATAATTTCATCGCTGTATGAAGACCAATAATTAATGATACAGCAGGTGTATATGGAGTGGTGTCTTTTTCAAGGTTCTTTTTATATGCTCCAAAGTTAAAATAGAAGCTTGGGTTTTTGCATTGTTCGTAAGCTTTCCAGGCTTTTTTGCTGCAAGCAAGGAATGCAAGGCCCGGCGGTATCATGAATCCTTTTTGGCTTCCTGATACTACAACGTCAACGCCCCATTTATCCATTGCAAGAGGAATAGCTCCGATACTGGTTATGCCGTCCACTATTGAAATAGATCCATGTGTCTGAATGATGTCATTTAGTGCCTGAACATCATTTGTAACACCCGATGATGTTTCATTGTGGGTAAGAGTAACAAATTTTATTTCTTTATTGGTATCCGCATCCAGTACCTTTTTTAAAGCTCTCGGATCTATTGCTTTTCCCCATTCTACTTCTAGTTTTTCTACTATAGCGCCTTTTGATGCGGCTATTTTTGCCCATCTTTCGCCAAAGTTTCCTATAATAAGGCAAAGAACTTTGTCGCCGGGGTTAACTAAGTTATATATTGCGGCTTCCATCGCACCTGTTCCGCTTGATGTATATATGAAGACATCTTCATTTGTCTGGAAAAGCCATTTCAGATCTTCGGTTACTTCTTTTACTATAGCTGAAAACTCAGGAGTCCTGTGTCCTATCGGATGCTTGGCCATTGCCAAAAGGACGCTTTCAGGAACAGGAGTGGGACCTGGTATCATTAAAAATTGTTTATCTTTCATCATGAACCTCTTTCAATTCTTCTGAATAATATTCAAACTCATAATTGCCTATAATGACTAAATCGCCATCTTTTATACCCGACTCTTCGAGTGCAGTAAATACTCCCATTGATTTAAGAATATTTTGAAGTCTGAATACAGCTTCTGTATTTCTTAAATCAGTTACAGAGACGAGCCTGTCGATTTTTCCACCGACGATCGAATAGCTTTTTTTATCTTTGTAAATAATAAATCCGCTGTCATCATGATCATAAGCGATTTTGTCCTCCTCAATCTCGATATCAAACGTGGGAGCAGGGATTTCTTTTGTTTTAGCTATTAAATAGTTTATTAGATCGTGTACTCCCTGTCCTGTTGCTGCTGAAATTGCAAATACGTCTTTATTTTCTTTTATAAAATATTCTTTTGTTGAATTTATTTTTTCTTCATCGGCAGCATCAATTTTATTAAGAGTAACTGTCTGAAAGATATCTTTAAGTTTGCCGCCGTATGTTTCAAGTTCCTGATTAATTATGTTGTAATTTTTAATGGGGTCTTCTTCAGTCATATCGAGTAAATGAACAAGAAGTTTTGTTCTTTCAATATGTTTAAGGAATTCAAGTCCAAGACCAGCGCCATGACTTGCACCTTCTATTAGTCCGGGTATATCTGCAACGACAAAACCATCTCCATCAGGTTTTTTAACCACACCAAGATTCGGCGTTAATGTTGTGAAAGGGTAGTCTGCGATTTTTGGTTTTGCTGCACTTAGTACACTTATTAAAGTTGATTTTCCTGCATTTGGAAGTCCAATTAGACCTACATCGGCTATTAATTTCAGTTCAAGATCAATATCTCTTTCAATACCGGGTTCTCCGGGTTCACAAAATTGCGGAGCTCTTTTTATTGAAGTTGCAAATCTTGCATTGCCTCTGCCTCCTCTTCCACCGGAAGCAATAAGAACTTTTTGATTTGGTGTAACGAGATCGCCAATTATTTTGTTTGAAGCAGAATCCCTAATTATTGTGCCGCAAGGTACTTTTATGTATATATCGTTACCATTTTTACCATGCATGTTCTTTGTGCCGCCATTTTCGCCGTTACCTGCGGCAAATTTTGATTTATATTTAAAATCCAGCAGAGTGGATAGATTGTCATCAGCTAGAATATAAACATCGCCGCCTTTTCCTCCATCGCCTCCAGCCGGTCCTCCTTTGGGGATGTATTTTTCTTTTCTCCATGCAACGGCACCATTACCGCCAGAGCCGGAGGTTATCTTGATTTTTGATTTATCTATAAACATGTTGCCTCAAATAAAATACTGCGTATGCGCCTGAATTTAATTATTTTAGAAATATCTATAAAAATAAGTATAAGTAGATGATATTATAAAAATAATAATATATCTATTTGGACAGTCGTATATTGTCACATTAATTTAAGGGTTATAATTTGGGGAGATAATTTTGTGAGAGCATTTTTTGTTGTATTTGTAGTAATTGTTTCGGTTTTTGTATTTTCAAACACAGTTTATTCAAGAAATAATGGAAATATTGTATCTGTACACCCTTTTGAAAATGTTAAACAAGGGCAGACAGTTTTTGTTGAAGTAGTAAGTAAAAATAAATTTAAAAATCCTCAGATTGTTTTTGGTAATAAAATTATAAAGATGTTTAATCAAGGAAATGGTTTATATCGAGGTTTAATCGGTATTGATGCAGTTAAAAAACCTGGCAGAAATAAAATTTTAATTACTGATAATACGGGCAAGTTATATGAAGAAAAATTCATTAATGTTGTTCCTGTCAGGTATCCTATTCAAAATATTGTGATCTCAGGTAAAAAAGGCGGTCTTGGAGCAACAAAGGATGAACTTGCAAAAGTTCAAAAAGCAAAATACACTTTGTCTAATTATGCTTATTGGTCAAAGCCTCCGTTTAACAGTCCGACAAATGGTTGTATTATTTCAGTTTATGGACTAAATAGATATCATAACGGGATTTCTACAGGAGATTTTCATAAAGGACTTGATATAAAAGCTCCGCAAGGTCAGAGAATAAGTGCAGTATCCTCCGGTAAAGTCTTGATTGCTAGAAAATTCAGGCTTCATGGCGGTACTGTTGCAATTGATCATGGGCAGGGAGTTGTTTCATTTTATCTTCATATGTCAAAAATTACTGCAAAAGAAGGTGAACTCATAAAAACAGGACAGAAGATCGGAGAAGTCGGAGCTACAGGTTTTGCAACAGGTCCGCATCTTCACTGGGGTTTGTATATTAACGGAGTTCCTGTTAATCCTATGGAGTTTTGGATCAAAAAAGCTAATAAGTGCTGATTTTAAAAAAATATATTGCAAAGTATTAAATTTAATTTAATACCAATAAAATTGCTGTTAAGCTATGTTTTAGTCATAAAAGCATAAATTTTTTTTGTGACTTAATGATAAATTTTTTTTGCCCTGCATTTATATAACTAAGTGAAGAGCATAAAAGAAAGCAAAAATGAATATATTTATAAATAATAAAGACAGTAAATATATAAAAGTTGGCAACAGAAATAATCTTAAATACAATAAATCTGCAAATATACTCAATAATCTTGATAAGGATATTGTGCAGTTTAATATTTCAAATCATCAGGGTGCATTAGTAAAACGTTCAGGTAATATAACCAGAATAATCAGTTTTTGCGGATCTCAGGATATAAATCCTGTTGATTTACACGTTTCAAGTTTATCCACTTTTCATTATCCGGCTATAAAAATGGGAATTGCCGGAGTATCCCAGTTTCAGGAAAATATTTTAAAAATTAAAGGTAAAAGCATTAAGAATACTCCTGAACTTGAGTTTAAGATTGACAGGAAAAATAAAGATATAGGTCTTTGTTTAAAGGAAAATAGTGATCAAATAGGATTTATTCATTATGAAGTTCTTGATCATTTATATGACGATATAGAAAAAAATCCGCAGGATTTTAGGGTAAAGCTTACCAAGATTATCAAGTTTGATAGAATGAATTATGTCGGGTTAAGGGCAGATCTTTTTTATACAGGTAATGATAAGGATAAATTCAAGAAAAAATTTGAAGAAATAACTGAAGATGAAGAGTGTAAGCCAATTATATTTCCAAAAATCAAGCCCGAAAGTCCTGAAGATATATTAAAACTTATTTTAAAACATGATGAAAAGTTACATGGTGTTGAAGCAGCCAAAAATGTAAAAATTGCCATTAATACAATTGTTGAGGAAATTAAAAAAGATTCCAATAAAAATATTCTGCTTTTAGGGCATTTAAGTCCTGATGGAGATAGTATCGGATGTGTGTTGGCTATGAAAAACGCTATTGAGTTAATGAAATCTGATAAAAATGTTGATTGTGCTGTAGATGACAGAATAGTTAATCTGTTTTCATTTTTGCCGGGCATTAAAGACATAAAATCACCGTCTGTGAATCAGTTAATATCAAATGTAGAGGAAAGGATTAATGAGTTAAAAAGCAATGATAGTAATTCTTATGAAGTAGAAGTATTAACCAGAGTAAAATATGAACTGAAAAATTCATTAAAACCTCTTGACCAAGATAAAAAATATGATCTTGTTATTTTGATGGATATTGCTGATCCTGAGAGACTTGGATTTAATTTTTCAAAATTTATTGATAAAGAAAAAACCAATATTATATTTATAGATCATCATCCAAAACGTTTTAAGAATTGGGATAAATATAAAAACAAGACAAATATTGATATTAATAAAGTCATTGATCGTAAACTGTTGTTGGTAGAAGATAAAGTTCCTGCGGCGGTAGAACTTGTAACAGCAATAATAGGTAAACTTATCCCATGGATAAATGAACCTGCTATTGATATAAGTAGCTGTGATAGACAAATATCAGATATGGCTAAAGCTGTGCTTACAGGACTGCAAACAGATACCGGAGGGTATGCAAGAGCTGCGAATTTATCTAATGAAGATAAAATGTTGCCACGATGGGAAAGGCCTAAATATGATCCGATGGGATTGGCAAAATGGTTTGCTGCTAAGACAGACCATAGTGTAACACGTAATTATATTGAGGCAAATTTTGAGAGGCATGATGCATTTGTAAAGGTGTTTGAAAATCAAATTGCAAAAATAACATCAGATTCAGAATATAATAAAAATCTTGGTCTTGGTTGTGTGAAGGTTCCTTTTGATGATATTTATAGACTCTGGCTTAACATGGCAGATAAAAATCCTGAAATAATGGAAAGTGATGTTTATGGTGCATTAAAATATTCAAGAACCATGAGAAAACTTAAGAAAAAACTTTTGCCTGATAATCCTAATTATAGTGAATATGAAAAATCAAAAATTGTATATTTAATCTATCAAACTGCAAAAAGAGGAGAAATGAATTTATCGTTAAAGAAATCAAAAGTTGATAAACTTTCATTTTCCTTTAGATCTGCGCAGGGAACAAATTATGCGGCATTATTAGGAGAGCTTTTTGGAGGAGGTGGACATGGTGCTGCAGCAGGAGGTAGAATATCTGCGCAAAAATTAGATTTTGATACAAAATTATTGGTAAAAATCGATGGAAAAATAGTTAATGATCCTTCTCAAATACTGTCTGCACTTGAAAATAATTTTGCAGTAAACACATCTTCTATGCAGGAAAAGAAAAAATTGCAAATGCTGAAAAATGTGGAAGTAATTGTGTCACCTGCTCAAAAATATGGACGAACTTCTGCAGAGCTTGTTGAAGATGTTGTAAAAGAAATAAGAATAAGACAGGATATAAAAGATACTAATATAATAAAGCTAAATCAGCTAGTTAAAGTAAAAAACAGTAAGTTCGTGCTCAGCACTTAAATACAATCCATCATTAAATTGTGAACAGCAATTTCTATGTTTTCCTGTTTCATAAAACTTTCGCCAATAAGGACACCTGAAATGCCTTTATTTTTAAGAGTAATTATATCAGAATAAGCAGATATGCCTGATTCACTTATAATAAATTTGTTCAACAGGTCTATATCCTTTATAAGATTTAAGGTATTTTGAATAGAAACTTCAAAAGTTTCAAGATTTCTATTATTTATACCGATTATTTCAGCTCCGATAGAAAGTGCCAGATCAAGTTCCTGCTTGTCATGGACTTCTAAAAGTACTTCAAGACCGATTTTTCTGGATAAAATATAAAATTCTTTCAATTTTTCGGGAGTGAGAGCGGAGGCTATAAGCAAAATTATGTCAGCTCCAATTGCTCTGGTTTGATAAATCTGATAAGGGTCTATAATAAAGTCTTTTCTTAATATGGGCAGGTCTAAAGTGTTTCTTACTGCTTTTAAATACTGAATTGATCCTTGAAAAAATTTTTCATCGGTTAAAACAGATATTGAACTGGCACCTGCATTTTGATATGCAAGAGCGATAGCTACGGGATCAAAATCTTTTCTGATAAGACCTTTTGAAGGAGATGCTTTTTTAACTTCTGCAATCAATGCAAGTTTATTTCTGGAAGAAGCCAACTTAAGTTTTTCTATCAAGCTTTTTGAAGAAGTTAACTTGCGACAAATGTTTTTTAACTCATTTAAATCAAGTTCAATTTTTTGTTTTTGAACTTCCATTTCTTTATATGCAATTATTTTATCCAGAAAGTTCATTTATCGATTTAATTTTAAATTTACAACCTTAATCTGATCTGGAGAATTGATGATCATCTCAGGTTTACCGTTTGAAATTCTGACAATTCCTTCAATAGTAACTGTTTTATTTTTGAAATATTCGCAGGGATCGTCAATTCCAGCTGATATAAAAGAAGATATATCTTCATCATGTATCATTGCGCTGAATGAAGTATTATAACTTTTTCCAAAATTTATAAAGATGATTTTTGATTTTTCTGAAATATCTATACTTGAAATAGTGCCTGTTACGCGCACATACTGACTTGTATGAGAAATAAGCTGAACAAGATTTTCAGCCTGAAGGTCAAGATTGTTAATAGCAAAACCAGGAAGTTGAATGATAAGTGCAAAAATTATAGATAAACATATTCTCATACTGAATCTCTCTCCTCATGGTTTTTATTTAAGCATGGTTAATTATACTAATTAATTATCCGAAAGTCTGTTTTTTGATGAAAAATTCACAATTTGAAATATAATCCTTATGATTATTTCCAATAAAAAGAGACTGTCCTATTTGGACAGTCTCTTTTGCTGTACTGTAGAAATCTTACTTAGCAACGATTTCTTTGAATTTTTTACCAGCTGAGAATGCAGGAACTGTTTTAGCAGGAATTTTAATTTCTTTTCCTGTTTGTGGGTTTCTGCCTAATCTAGCAGCACGTTTGCGAGCTTCAAATGTTCCAAATCCAACTAATGTTACTTTTTTACCTTTAGAAACTGTTTTTTCAATTGTGTCTAAGGTAATTGTAAGGATTTCGGAAGCTTGTTTTTGTGATACTTTAGCTTTTTTCGCAATCTCTTTTACTAATTCTTCTTTGTTCATAAGAAACCTCCTTAACTAACATAATTAGATTATACTTATTTTACTATTTTTAGCAATAGTCTTTTGAGGATTTTTCAGAATAACACAGATAAATTCGTTTATTGTTCTCTATTTTTATAAGTTAGACAATAGAAGTTCTATATAAAAACCTTAAAGTGTTTTGAAATCTGCCACTATATCTAGTGTGTTCTATGATTTCGTTTTCATTGCATGTATTTATGAGTTAAAAATTCTTCTTTTATCTACTAGTATTAGAATTGCCATGTATGAACTCTCGATTATCAGTTTATTTCGTCTTTTAAGGCTTTTATATCTTCTTTGTATTTATATTTTAGAAATTGTTGATTTGTAGTAAATATTTTTAATTTTATGCCACTAAATGTAGTTTTTGTTAAAATTATTGAATTTTAATTGTCTTTAATTTAATAGTAAATAAAATATTCTTAATAAAACTTAACATTATTTCAATGGGCGAATTTTGAAATAATCATGAATTATAAAGCATCTGACCTGTTACTTAATTTATGCTCAACTTTAAATTTTTGTTATGGCAGTCAGTTCCTCCAGTCATAACAAGATTTAATTCTTTTGTTATATCAATGATTTTTTGTATCGAATGAAATTTTACTATCCCTCTGTGCCTGATATAAGGATAATAAGTCTCAACTCCTTCAAGACCAAATTTCATAAGCTCTTTAATCATTTTTTTTAAATTTATATTCCAGCAACATGCCGGATGCGCAAGAACTGCAATCCCTCCAGCTCCTTTAATAGCTTGAATAACTTCTCCTGCATTTCTTTTATTGAAAAATCTAATAATATCTAGTTTTGTAGCATTACTATTTTTTGCACAAAGATTCTGTATTTTTATATTATGTATATCAATACCATAACCAAGAATATGGATGAAATTTGATTTATGCCAGCAATCAAATTCCACGCCTGATATTAATTGAAGCCCTTCATAATTCCCTGATGACACATGATTGTACGCCTGAACCGAATTATGATCGGTAAAGGATATAATCTTCAGATTCATTTTTTTTGCCTGTTTCAAAGCTTCCTGAGGTTCAATTAAACCATCAGAACAGTTTGTATGAATGTGTAGATTTACTCTATCGAAAAAATCAGATTCATTTAAATTATATAGAGACTCAAATAACCCTTGCATAGTAAAATAATATTAAAATAAAAATATACTTAAACAAGAGAAATTATTAATGAGTAAAACAAAAGCTCAAATGAACATATTTAAGATAATTTTTAATAGCATTGGAATTTATCTTAAAAACTTTATTCCTCTATCAAAAGCTATGCTGTTTCCTGTGTTCGGCCAAATATTCGGAATGGCCTGGATATTATTTGCTGCTTTTTATTTATCTAAAAATCTTACAAAATCATTCACACCTGAAGCATTTACAAACAACATATTATTTATATTTTTAATCTTAATTGTTGCGGTATTGCCGGGCTTTATTATTTACATAAAAGCTTTTTGGGAATATATGATTGCAATGGTTTCATTAAATTCCATGATCTCTAATATAGTTAAACAAGGTCATCTCAAAGATGCTCAAGTCCATAACAGACTTGTAAAAGTAAAATCCAAAGAATATATCGGACTTCTTTTGTTTGTATCGTTAATATGGCTTGTTGGCTTAATGCTGCCCGTACTGATATTTTTTATTAAAAGCCCATTTGTAACTGTAATGTTCATAGGTCTTGAATTAATAGCACTGATGATTTTGACAATTATTTCAATTTATCTGAGTATAAGTTATCAGGTATTCGCTTTTGAGAATTTATCAGTATTTAACACTGTGAAAAGAAGCTGGAATCTTGTAGAAGGTAACTTCTGGAGAACTTTTTTTCTGGGATTTATTGTATTGTTGTTGACAAGTTTGTTTATTCCCAAAATATTTCTGGCTATCGCAGATAAAACCTTATTGACGAGTATTATGGTTCAGCCCCTGCAACCATTCGCAGTAAATTTATCTGATAATCCCGTATATTTAAGTATAATCTCTTCTGGAATAATGGGGCAAAAACTATTACCTACTGCATTTTCTTATGAAATTATAAAATACATAGTTCAGGCATCTCTCGGAGGAATAATAACAGCATTCATTCTTCCGCTAGGCAGTGCCTGCTATACTCTTTTATATCTGGATATAGTAGATAGAAAAAAATTCAAGAGCAAGAAGAAATAAATGTTTAGATGCAAAAATTGTAATTCAGTTGATAGTTTTGGATTGATGCTTAGCCCTGACTACAGAGGCAAGGGTGAAATATTCGAAAAACGCAATGAACATGATGAAATAATATTAAACGTTGACGGATATGAATTTATACCCGATCTTGCGTTTATGAACAGCCATTCCGTCTGCAAATACTGCGGTGAAATTAAAGTCTGGGAATATTATTTCCCCAGATTTCATAAAGAAGATGAATAATTTTGTTATTGATAAAGATATAGTGCAGAGCATCCAAGACCACTACCCGGCCCTGTACTTGAAGACGTACAAGTTGTAGACGGCGGATAAGGATCATTTGGCGCGCCCATAACTCTGAGAGTATTTCCAAGCAAATAAACTGCAAAAATATCTTTTCCCTGAATATTAGGTCCCTTAAACCCGTTTATATCAATGAAATACCATCCGCAAACAGTTATACCGGCTTGTCCATTAGTACAGCTTGAAGATGCAAGATGAATACTTACTAGTGCACCATTATTTAAAATTAAAGATGGATAATTACCATAAATATCTGCATAAGGAACAGAGGTACCTGCGAAAGGCTTTGGAACACCAGATGCATGCCAGCAATTACCCCTGCTTAAGCCCTCATTACAATCTTTAACATAACTAAGATGATTTTTATATTCGTTTTTTAGTGAATTGCTATTCGTAAAAACACTTTTTACATTGCCGGCATTATCTGCCATTATTTTTCTGGTAGCTAAATCCAGATCAGAATAAGTTTTTTTCCATGCAATCTTTAATTCTGAATTTTGAGTATCTTGTACGATAGATGGTATTACTATAGAACTAATAACTCCAATTATTAACAATGTTATCAGGACTTCTGCCAGAGTAAATGCTGAATATTTTTTTAATGCAATTTGCTGATTCATTAATAATAACTTCCAACTAAATTAATTTATAACTTTTATTATAGATTATCACTTTGCGTTATTGCAAGGCGTTGGCATTTATAAGTGATAAACTCTTAGAAGTGTATTAATATCTCTTGTCGAAGGACGATAAGGTGCTGAATTAACGGTAATATCAGGAATATTATTATTTAGTTCCCTATAGTTAATATCATTTTTAAATTCTTTAAAAGGATACATAATATCTGTTTTGTTGTTACTATGCCCCCATAGACCGAGAGAGTGACCTATTTGATGGGTAAGAAGTTTATCTAAATAAACTGAATCTTTGTATTTACCGCAATAAATATACATTTTTGTTTTTTCATCTTTATTATAAAGAATATGTTCATCATTAAGCGACTTATCAGGTTTAGTTATATATGGATAATTTTTTTTCCAGCTTATTACGATATTTGCATCCTGCAAATTATTCGTTAAATCAATCTGAATATATTCACTCCAGATTTGAACAGATTTTTTCGCTTTTTTAACAAGATTATCCGATTCAGGATAAATATAAACTAGAACAGGAAAATTATTCCATTTAAATAAATTTCTGCCATTTAATTTTTGAATACTGCTAAAATAATCTATTTCTGAATTATTCAGATTGATATCAGCAAAAGAAGTATATTCTTTCCAGTCTTTAACTTTTTTCGAATTTTCCGGCGGCTGTTGGACTGAATTTTGTTGGTTATTTGCAGGCATCTGTTTTGCCAGATTTTCAAATCTGAAACTTGTAGTTCCTATTGTAGATTTGCCAAATAAACATTCTTCCAGTCTGGCCAGCCTGACATCTAATGAATCTTCTTTATAATTAAATCCAAAATACCTATTTTCCAACAAATTAAGAATAACATCCCTGTTATTATTCTGTTTTAAGGATTTTGATACAGAAAGAATATCCTGTAATCGATTTAATCTGTCATATATAGAATCAGTATAAACTGAATTCAGAACTGATTTTTCCAGTCTCTCAAGCCTCGGATAAAAATTTTCCTGACTATATTCCTTGTTATAAATCTGTTTTTCAATATTCGATAGGATATTATACTCATTATAATTAAGAGGGACAGCATTATTAGCGTTACTATATTGTTGATTTAAAATCAAAAAAAATGAAATTAAATATATAATGAAGAAAAACCGTTTTAAATCAGGCATTTTTCTTTCCATACTTTTCGAAAGAAAAAATTTCTTCCGGGGTTTTTCGCAATTTTGGAGGATTCTTCGAATCGGATGAAGAATACCCCAGCAATAATAATGTTATTAGGATAATATGATCAGGTAAATTAAGTCTTTGCCTGACCTGTTGGTATACTTTAGGAAGTGATTCGGTCAAATCATTGCCAATTGCTCCGACTATACAGGTATCAAGTCCCAGATCTTTTGCTTCCAATGTCATATAAGCTATAGGATAGGTCAATTCTTCAATTGTTCTATAAAGTACAGTATCTTTTCCTTTCAACTTCTGGTTATAAGTCGGATCTGTTAAAAGAGTGTTAATTCTTTCTTCTGTTATTCCTGATCTTGATTCGAGAGTTTTTTTAAAGTTTTCATGTTCCCATGCACTTGTATCTCCACAACAGGCTATGACAACAGGTACACTCGCAACATGAGGCTGACCGTGTGCAAGTTTTGATAAAAGTTCTCTGGTTTCTTTATCGTTTATAACAATAAAATGCCAGGGTTGAACATTCATCCAGGAAGGAGCAATTCTCCCTGCTTCAAGAATTTCTTGTATCTGTTCATCTGAAGGCTGACGATTAGAAAAACTTCTTACACTATATCTTTCTTTTATTTCCTTTAATACCATCTCTTCATCCTCATAAAGTCACATAAAATGCCGTACTAACGATAAAACAGGCCTATTTTATTTTTTGTATAGTTTCTGATTGTGCTTGTTCTGTTAATTGCACCTTATAAGTAAAGCCTATTTGCTGTAATACTTGATATGCAGAAAATCCCAACTGTGTTTTTGGCTGTGATCTTACAATATCAACTAATCTGGTAACAGCATTTTGGGGATCATTTTCTTCTATATAAAGTAATGCGAGCTGATATGCAGCCCTGTCTCTCAGGATTGCAGATTTAAGAGCAAGCTCTCTTTCAAGATCAGCCTGGACTCTGGCTGTTTCAATATCCTTTAAAACTTTATAAAGGTTAGTATGGCATTCTGTTGCATCTTCGAGCCAATCTACAAGAGGTTCAATAATAATTTTGGCTTCTTCTAGCTTGTTTTTTTGTATTAATACTGTAGTTTTGTTAATTGAGTCTTCAGCATTAACAATCCCAATCGGATTTGAATGACTTAAAAATAATGCCAGAGATGTACTTTCTGAATTTTGGGCAATAGTTTTGGAAACTTGCCCGCTAGTCTGCGGACTTGTCACTGGTTTAACAGGAAAAGGTAAATTCTGTGCATAAACACTCTGTCCGATAGCAGATAAAATTACTAAAAATACACTAAATGCAAATTTCTCAATTTTTTTCAATTTTCTTGAACTCCTCTTTAATATGACTAGACTCTTTATATTATCAGTTTCATTAATTTATTTTACATTATTTGTTTCTATCATCAAAAATTTTAATTAATGAAATTAATCAACTATCTTACTCCCAAATTATAATAAGTTACAAATAAACCGGATATTCCCCTTGTTGAGATTATTTATAAAATTAAAATAGTAAGCTGTTGAATTGTAAAAAATAATATTTATGTTTATGTAAAATTATTTTCGGTCTCTTGGCATACAATAAATTAGTTTAAATCGTCTGACATAACGAGTGTAAAATCTGATTCTCCGCATAAATAACTATCAGTAGATATTATAAATTGAGCATTTTTAAATTCAGGAAGTATTTGCCTGAAGGTTTTTGCTGCTGATAAAGTTGCATAACTTGAATGAGAAAGTATTTGTGTGTGTGCTTCTTTCGAAGTCCCGCTGCATATGACCAGATAGCCAGCCTGAGTTAAAGCTGTTTTCATTTCTTCAGCCTTACTCTCATAATTTTTCGGATATAAAAGACTAATTGTTAATTCATTATTTTTTTTAGGTATTTCATTTCTATATATAAGTCTGTCAATAATTTCCTGCGTTTTATCGGGTTCTAGAAGCCAATAACTAATCTTGCCGTGATTAGATGGTTTACCCGGTAATGTTGCTGTCTGAATATCAGCAAAATCAACTGATTTAGCGAAAAGAGCGAGCTGCGATAAATCATAAAAATTCATATCAGTCCGGATGTACTTACTGGCTAGTTGAATAAGCTGAGGAATTTTAGCAATAATTTCAGGAGATTGAAGTTTTTTTACAAGTCCTCTGACAAACCATTGTTGTCTTTGCATTCTTCCAATATCGCCAATTGCGTCATGTCTGTATCTTAGATAACCAACTGCTTCTTCAGCATTCAAGGTTTGAAAACCCGGATATAAATCAATATTTAAATGACCTGCTCTGTCTCTATATCTCATTCTTTTTTCAACTTTGACAGGTATACCGCCAATAGCTTCGACTAACTCTTTTATACAGTCGTAGTCAACTGCAACATAATGATTAATCTTAACTCCAAACATTTCTTTAATAGTCTTCATTGTTAAATCTGGACCACCTAATGCATGTGCCGAATTAATTTTGTCCAGGCCGTGGTTGTCTGCTATATATACCTTGCTATCTCTTGGAATTGATATAGCATTAACACTTTTGGAAAATGGTTCAATACTAAGAACCATAAGTGTATCACTTCTTGTCCCCTTAAATGGATCAGTATTATCTCCATTAGAATCAACACCAAGTAAGAGGATATTTTGTTTACCGCCGATAAAAGGCAAACCAGGAGTTAGTCTGACTCCACCAACTACATTATTTAATTTTAGTTGTATAAAATTGCTTACATCCGATATTATCGGAATATTACTTGCACTCGCAGCCAATAAAATAATGAATGATATTAAAATGCATATTATTATTGTTGTTATGCTCCAAATAAATGCAAAGTTATTAGTTTTCTTAGTTTTAACAGGTTGTCTGAATATATTATTATCTTTATTATTGTACATTTTAGATTTTCTCACTCTTAGTGGTTATAATAACAAGCGGGCGACGAGACTCGAACTCGCGACCCCCAGCTTGGGAAGCTAGTGCTCTACCAACTGAGCTACACCCGCATTGAACGATAATAATAAAATTATCACCGTGGTTATTCCATGTCAATTACAATCTAAGATATGTAATCATTTTATTTAATATATACTACTTCAAAAATGAATTTGGGATTTAATAATAAATAAAAAGTGGTATTCGGTAGTAGGAGCATTATTTTAGGAGGCGAAGAGCCTTCGGAAATATAAATTCGTTTTAATATAGTTTATCATCAATTAATTTCTGAATAAAAATAACTGAAGTATAATATATATATGGAAAATATTACTATAAAAAATAATAATAATACTGATCTTCAGAATTTTAAAAAGCCCGTAAAAAAATATATTTTAAAGAAAAATTCTATCAAAAATAATGAATATAAAATTGATTATTTTTCTGAATTGAACGAAAGCCAATATGAAGCAGTTGTGCATACAAAAGGACCTTTGCTTGTTATAGCAGGTGCCGGTTCTGGAAAAACCAGAACTCTGATATACAGGG
The DNA here is from genome assembly GCA_028689995.1 of Candidatus Gastranaerophilales bacterium. Taxonomy (GTDB): domain Bacteria; phylum Cyanobacteriota; class Vampirovibrionia; order Gastranaerophilales; family UBA9579; genus JAQVCB01. The sequence goes on along the minus strand of JAQVCB010000020.1, from coordinate 15,807 downwards.
TAGCAAGACTTGTTGAATCAGGCATTGATCCTAAAAATATTTTATTATTGACATTTACGCGCAAAACTGCACAGGAGATGCTTAATAGAGCTTCGATTATTTTGGACTCGAGATGTGAAAATATTGCAGGTGGAACTTTTCATTCTTTTGCAAATATTATTCTCAGAAAATATTCAAACGCATTGGGTCTCAAAAATTCTTTTACTATTCTTGATAGAAGCGATTCAGAAGATGCCATAAATCTTATACGTGCAAAATATATAGATACAAAAGGCAAAAGATTCCCTAAAAAATCAACTATTACAGATATTTATTCAAAAGCAGTTAACAAAAATACACCTGCCGGAGAAATTATAGAAAAAGAATATCCTCAATTTTTCAAATGCACAAATCAGATTATTGAAATTTGTCAGAGTTATGCAGATTATAAAAGGCAAAATTCACTACTGGATTATGATGACCTGCTTTTATATCTAAAAATACTCTTAACCTCCGAAGAAAAAATCAGAAAGAAACTCTCTGAAACATATAAATATATAATGATAGATGAATATCAGGATACAAACACTATTCAATCAGATATCATAAAACTGTTAGCTTACACACATAATAATGTAATGGCAGTAGGAGATGATTCTCAGAGTATTTATTCTTTCAGAGGCGCTAACTTCAAAAATATAATGAATTTCCCTGAGCTTTTTGAAGGAACAAAAATTATAAAACTGGAACAAAATTACAGAAGTTCTCAGGAAATTCTTAACGTTGCAAATGAAATAATTAAACACGCAGAGGAAAAATTTACTAAAAATTTATTTACAGATAAAAATGGAGATAAACCTGCAATAATTGTTGCTCCTGACCAACAGACAGAATCAGAGTTTATTTCACAGAGAATCCTCGAACTAGTCGAGAAAGGAACACCTCTTAAGGATATTGCAGTACTGGCAAGAAGTTCCAGAACTACATATAATCTTGAAATAGAATTAAACAAAAAAAATATTCCATTCAAAAAATTTGGAGGATACAAGTTTATAGAAACTGCTCACATTAAAGATATTATTTCACATTTAAGGGTAATAGTTAACAGAGATGATCAAATTAGCTGGAATAGAATTCTCTTGCTTATTAATGGAATCGGAAACGCTGCAAGCAGCAAAATTGTGCCGCTTCTATCAGACCCTGAAAATAATCGCATTGAATTATTGCCGATAGGTAACAGGAGTAAAGATAAACTGGGGAATTTAGTAAATCTGATAGAATCATTAAGAACTGGAAATTATACACCTGCAGAAGCAACTGAAGCAATCATACAGTATTATTATCCTATTCTTGTAGATAAATACGATGATTTTACCAGACGAATGAAGGATTTGGAACATTTCAAATATTTGGCTGAAAATTACAGAAGCTTCGAAAGCTTTTTGAGCGACCTTGCTCTTGAACCTCCAAATTCTAGTCTTTCCGAAGTTGAAAAAGGTTCCACTCAGGATGAATTTTTAACTCTTTCAACTATTCACTCTGCAAAAGGACTTGAATGGCAGGCTGTTTTTATAGCAGGCGCAGTTGAAGGACGTTTTCCTTCCGTTTATTCTTACAATACTTTCGAAGATATGGAAGAAGAAAGACGATTGATGTATGTAGCTGCAACAAGGGCTAAGAATTATTTACATATTACTTATCCGATAGATATGTTTGATTATTCACAAGGAATGACTTTATCGCAGCCCTCAAGATTCTTGGAAATAATCCCTGAAAATTTGCTTGAAAGATGGTGTTTGGTTAATGAGTAATCCAATACTAAAAGAGTCACCTTCAGATGACTCTTTTAGTATTGGATTACTCATTATATATTTTGTAATGGTTCGTTTTCTTGTATCTGTATAAGCTGATCTTCTTCATCTTCTACAGGCAGATTTGCTTTTCTGTATCCATAGATGAAATAGATTACAAGACCTACTAAAACCCATACTATAAATTGATAGAATGCTCTTATAGGAACTCCCAAAAACGCTAAAGAACAACATATCAACATGCCATAGAATGGAATTGCAATTTTAGAAAAGAATTTAAGTGCTTTAATTTTGACTACATCACCAATTAAGCCAGCTATAGCACCGATGACTGAACCAATAACAAGTCCATAAATCATATTTTTTAAACAATAACCAATCCCCAAACCGATCAGTCCAAAGAAAATACCGATAGATATTATAGAAGGAGTAGACGGAACAGTAAAAGGTCTAACTCTATCAGGATCAGTTACTTTTAGAATTATTACACCGAGACAAACAATAGCAAATACAGTTAATGTTCCAATACTGCAAAGCTGTGCTGCAGCATCAAGATCAAGAAATAATGTACCTACACAAACTAACAATCCGCACAAAATAGTGTTTATATGTGGTGTTTTAAATTTCGGATGCAGCTTTGATATTACTGAAGGCAAAAGTCTGTCTCTTGACATTGCAAATAGAATTCTTGTAGCTCCAAGCTGCATAACAAGCAAAACAGATGTTAATCCTGCAACTGCACCAAGTGCAACTAAACCGGCTGCCCAATCCAGATGAATAACTCTAAGAGCAGCAGCAACCGGTGCATGAGCATCAATCTGATTCCATGGAATAATTCCTGTTAATACAGCAGCAACTGCCATATATATAATCGTACATACTGTTAAAGATGTCATAATGCCGATAGGAATATCTCTTGTTGCATTTTTTGCTTCTTCTGCTGCTGTAGATACAGCATCAAAGCCAATATAAGCAAAAAATACCATAAATGCGCCTGCAATTATACCGCTGAATCCATTTGGAGCAAATGGAACCCAGTTTGTTGGTTTTATATAAAACATTCCTGCAAAAATAAAAAGTAATATAACAGCAGTTTTTAACAAAACCATTACTGCAGCCATTCTTGTACTTTCCTGAATTCCTTTGTATAAGAAACCGACAATTACAGCAATTATAAGTAATGCTGGAAGATTTACACAAAAAGGAATTGAAGGTATATGAATTTGGAAATTTAATATTGCAAAAGAAATATCTGGAGTTATATGGGGAATATGAGCTTCAGGATTAGGAACTTTCAATGATTGTAACTTGAGAACAGCACTTCGATAATCATTCACTAACCATACAGGAGGATTGACAAGCCAGTCAGGAAGAAAACTAAATCCTCTTAAAAAGTTAAAAAGGTATCCTGACCAACCACAGGCAACCGTAATATTACCAATTGCGTATTCAAGTAGTAATATCCATCCAATAAGCCATGCTACGAGTTCTCCAAGAGTAGCAAAAGTATAAGTATATGCACTTCCTGCAACAGGTATCATAGAGGCAAATTCTGCATAACATAATGCTGCAAGAGCACAAGCTACACCTGCAAATATGAATGAAATCATCAATGCAGGACCTGCGCCAGGATGATCTATACTTCCAACAGCAGCTGTACCTGATAAAGTAAATATACCGGCTCCAATAATTGCACCTATACCCAGTACAGTTAAGTCAAAGACCCCTAAAGTTTTTTTAAGAGCGTTTTTACTGGCATCGCTAATTAATTGATCCGGAGTTTTAGTTTTGAATATACGTGAAAAAAATGTCTTTATTAATCTTGGATTCTGACTTTCATTCATAATATGCGCCTCAACCTTTAATTAATCAATATTTGTCTAATTCTATGCCTGAATACACTTGTATTCATGTATTTAACTTTACTATAAGATCACTCTAGCTAGAAGAAAAAATGAATTATTTTAACATTACTTTATATACCGAAAAAATAAAGAACAGTTTGCTTATAAACTGCTCTTTATTAATTATTACTGATATTAAAGCTTCTTACTTACCTATTTCAAGTACTGTGTCCATCATATCTTTTTTTGTATTAATAATATTAACCATTGCCTCAACCTGATGTTTACTGGTTATACCTGTAACTGCAAGATCAACAGCGTCACCCTGTCCTGAATTAAATTTTTCCAGCTCACTAAGGAGTTTTGCCTGAGCACTGATAATGGCTTTATCTTCTGTATCAAAAGAATTCAAGGATGTATTCTCAGTTTTTTGTACATAATTACTGCCTGAATAAGAGTTAAAATATGCTCCATTAGTATTATTTATCGGCGAAACCATACACAAATCCCTTTATGATTATTAGAAGCTGTCTTGTTAAAGTTGAATCGCCTTGCCAAGCAAGCCGTTTGCAACTTTAACCGCAGTCCAAAAATCGAGCCTGTAATTATGTCATAATTTGATTTTTATATTTTTAGTCAGACCGGCTCTTAGTTATTTATTCCCTGATTAACCGGATTATAAACACATGTTATTCTTTATACCTGTCTACCTTAAAACGTTTAATAGAAATAGCTTCATGGGAAGGAATACCTGCTTTTCTCATACATATTGCTATTTGATCTTCAACTGTATCAACTCCTTCAAGATCAGGTAGAAGCAAAGCCTGTCTTCCGCTTTGTGCTAGTACAATTATTCCGTAAATATTCGGGTCAAGCTCATCAAGTGAAGCTACATCCTCTGGCGGATGAAGTACATCGACTGAATAAACAAGATCATTTAGTTCATATCTTTTGATCGGCTCAAATCTTGGATCTTGTGTTGAAGCAGATATTGCATTATGAACAATTTCTTCAATGATAGTATTTTTTGTCGGAAAAATTGTTCCTATACATCCTCTTAAATCACCGTTTTTAGTTTTTATGGATACAAATGATCCAGCTTTTTCTACTTCTATTCCAACCAAAGAAAGAGGCAAAGAAGGTTTTTTATTCTCTTTTATATATTTTTCAACTGTAAGTTTTGCAAATTCAACAGGTTTCATTCCAATTACCTTTCTCTAACTTTCTAACAAGGGGTTGCAACCCCTTGTTCAATACCACTTCATAAAGACGCAACCAGATACCCAACTCCAAAAGGCCCTTCGTATGATAAAACCTTATTATTTAAAGGCTTTTTACCTAACAGTCCTAATGCTACCATCATTGAATTAAAGGCACATTCTCCGGCTTTTATTCTCAATGCAGGGTCGATATTAATAATATCATCATATTTTCCGCTCTTTATAGCCTCAACAAAAATATTATCAAATATTTTACCTGCAGGATCATAACCTGCAGGAGCTTCTGGAATCAGTCTATGGCTTAAATCTCCGCTTGCAACAAGTGCAATATTTCTATCTGATAAAAATATTGCCTCAGACAATTTTTCTCCAAATACTATATGATCTTCAGGAGAACGTGCTGTATAATTAATGACTACAACTTTACCTTTATAACCTGCCTTTAGTAAAAAATAAAGCGGAACACACGTTCCATGATCTAATGACGCTCCAGCCGGTATTTTGTTCAAACGCCCAAAAGTATCCTTAATAGTATTTTGAATTAATTCAATAAGATCTATGTCATTTTCACAAATTAATTTTACCTGCGGTGCTCCAAAACGTGAAAATCCTCCTTCCAGAACCTTTTCCGAATATACTGTAAAAAGCTGAGGATCATAATATGAATGAGGAGTTATAACAATAACAGTTTCAGGATTCATTTTAACCATTTTGACAGAAAGTTCCTGCAAAGCATCTATTGTCTTCTGAGTTTTTACACATTCATCCCCTCCAACTTCTGGAATAATAATCGGAGGATGAGGACAAAGTGTTGCCATTAACAAATTTCCCATGGTTTACTCCTTATTTAAGCGATCAGAAACAATCTTTCCTGCCTCTTCTCCCATAGACCAACAGTTAGGCTGTATCCTTAAAGATGCCTGTGCTTTAAATGTCGCTGAAATAGATCTTCCTACAACATATAAATTATCAATATTTTTTGGAATTAAAGATTCAACGGGAATATCGTAATATTCTCCTTTAGATAAGAACTTTAGTTCACTTTTACCTTTTTCGTATGAATGGATATCAACAGGATAATTTGATTTAGCTGCAGGATGATCGAATTTTTTTGCACTTGCTATATCTTCTTCAGTTAATTTATAAATTCCTTCTATTCGCCTTGAATCCCTTATTCCTAGCATTGGTGCTATTTGACTTATATAAGCGTTTTCAAAACCAACCAGATAAAGCCTGCAAAATTCTGCAATTCTTCTTATCTGCTTTCTGCCCATTGTATATGCATAACTTAAATCCCACATATTAAGAGGATCAAGAGTTTTTTCAGAATAGATTCTCGGACAATTGAAAGAAAGGGAATCTTTTTGACCCGGCATGGAAAATACCTGAAAATATGTAGTATCTTGAAGTTCCAGCACACCATCCTTTAACGCCTGATCAAAATACGGCTTTAATTTCCACCCTTTATCTTCCCATGTATATGCAGTAGTTAGTAATAATTGATTCTCATCAGTATAAAATATCGATGAAACACCCGAATCAGGATCAATTTCCGTTAATAATCTTCCAAATGCATCGAGATCAATATTTGCCATAGTAAATCTGAGGCTAAAAGCCTGATGAGCTCCATCCATACCACTTTCAAATTTAACCCCCGCAAAAGCAGCTAAATCTGCATCGCCTGTTGCATCAATAAAATATTTAGCTTTAAATGTTGTAAATCCTGATTTATTAAAGCAATTAACAGTATTTATGGTATTATTATCAACATTTGCTGCGGTTATAACTGTATCAAATAGGACTTGAACGCCTGCTTCTTCACAAATATCATCAAGAACACATTTCATCATTTCAGGGTCAAACCATCCCGGATTACCATTTTTATGTGTAGCACTGTGTCCTATAGATTTCAGCCTTGTCAAAACCTCAAGATATAACCCTTCTGTTAAATAATGCTCTTTGTCGAGCATATTGTTCATCATTGGAACAACCAGTGCTCCTGTAGAAGTTCCACCCAAAAAACCAAATTTTTCAATTAAAAGGGTTTTACAGCCCCATCTTGCTGCTGAAACAGCTGCCGCAACTCCAGATGTTCCGCCTCCAACCACAATTAAATTCCACAAAACAAATTACCTCTTATAAAAGTTTTTATATATTTTTGCACCCGAATTGCATTTGTTTTTTATTGCAACTTGACATGAATAATTATATTTCAATTATTATTTTTGAGACAGCTTCTTAATATTTCCCAAAAAGGCGAATTCTGTTTTACGTATTGAATCAATACTGGTCAGTTATGATTAGCTATGTGGCTAATCATGATTTATTGATTTCATTATTAAATATAAAATAAAAAGTTTATATCATGAAGGAAGGTAAATATTAGTTAGGTTTATGTAAATTAGTATGAAAAAAATATGGGTTATTCTGATCGTCTTATTTATAGTTCTTATTTTCAGTGTCTATTCTTATGTATATACGCTTGTTCAATCTCCTGAAAATATATTGATTGCCAAATTTAAAGATTCTCCTCCAATAGGACACATGTTACTGAGAGAAGGAATAGGTGCATTTTATAGAGGATATCTTGTTGGCAAGGTCTACAATGTAACTCTCTCAGAGGATCAAAAGTATATTGTTTTTTATATTAATATGTTTTACTCGAATTTGAGACTTCCAAAAAATACCATTGTAACGTTGAGAACAAACGGTGTTTTTGGAGATAAATTAATTGAGTTGGAATATCCTGATAATCCGTCAACTGTAATATTATCAAATAGAAGTATTGTTGAAGGAACTACTGTATTTGAAAGATTAGATGAATATATTGTTAAAGAACTTGGAAAAGGTAACGTAAAAAAACTTTTATTGAGTATTACTGATTTAGCAAATGATATGAGTGTAGTGTTAAATGACAATAAAGAAGAAGTAAATAAATTTTTGAAAGAATTTACAAAGTCAGGTAATAATGCAAACCAGGTTTTAAATACTTTCAGAGCGTTTCTTGAAAATCCTCAAATTCAAAGAGATATTCAGGATACATTAAAATATTCGTCTAAATCCGTTAAAGACATTAGTGAGATTGTAGGAAATAGAGAGTTAAAAACTACTATTAACAGTGCACCACAAAAATTTGACGCAACTTTGAAAAATTTTGATTCAGTTAAAGAGAATATTTCCAGCGTTAATTTAAATATCTCAAAAGCAACTGAAAATGTTCCAGAAACTACCCAAACATTAAATAAAACCTTAAAAACATATGATTGCATAGGAAAAGGAATTAGCGACATATTGAGCAAAAGGTTTTTAGGGTTCAGATTAATGTTTGGATTACCCGGAAGTTCCCTTGAAAAATGCAAGTAGTATTTTTAATCAAAAAATAGAGGTATGTTTTCCATACCTCTATCAAACTCTGGGGCGGAAGGATTCGAACCTCCGAATGCCTGGACCAAAACCAGGTGCCTTACCGCTTGGCTACGCCCCAATATTTATTTTGTGTAAGGAGATAACAAAAAATTTTCAAGCATTTATTTGAATCTTGTCCTTGTGTCATGCTTTCAGGATGTTTCAGTATCTTTTGATTTATAGATCCTGAAATAAATTCAGGATGACACATTACATAAAAATTTTTTATAGGTTCCTTAATTGCGAATGATTTAAAAAATCAACGCAGTACTATTTTATTAGAGCTATGACAGAATTGTCAAGCTTCCGTTTTTTGATTTTTAGCTTAATTCAGTCATTTTATTCAACTATGTCCTGATTTAAAGGTTTGAATATTAATATTGCTGTCGTTAGTTTCTATATTAATTGCATTATCTCGATCTGTTCTTAGAGTCCTGACATGATGATTGCGTAAAATATTTAGTATCTTTGAGGTTGGATGACCATAGTCATTTTTGCCTACTGAAATTATTGCTGTCTGTGGTTTTATATATTTGATAAAATCTTCATTAATTGAGTTATAGCTGCCATGGTGACCTACTTTTATAATGTCTACAGGTTGTTTAACGAATTTTTTGATTAAATTTAGAGAATTTGACTCTGCGTCACCCATTAATAAGGCTGAAGTTTTTCCGTATTTTATAAATACAATCAATGATCTTTCGTTAGATGTTTTAGAATCTTTATTATTAGTTCTGAATAAAAGAATTTTAAGATTATTTTTGTTATATAGGACTTCATTATTGATAACATGTTTAATGCTCATATGTTTTTTAGTGATAATATTTTGTATTTTTCTGTAGGTTTTGGATTTTGAGCTTTCTCCGTTGTCTATAATTTTTTCAACCTTAATATTTTCAAGTAGATTAACTGTTCCTCCAATATGATCGCTGTCAGGATGTGTCAGAATCAGCGCATCAAGTTTGTTTATTCCTTTATCTCTTAGATATGGAACTATTATTGTTTTTGCTGAATTGAACGCTTTTATGCCTGTATTGCCAGTATCGACCAGAAAACTTTTCTTGTCAGGTGTTTGAATAAGAATAGAATCTGCTTCTTTTACGTCAAAAAAAGTTAATTTAAGATCTTTTGAGAAGTTATCGCTAAAAATCAGCAGTATAAAAACTGTAAGAAGACTTAAAATAGTAAAATTTAATCTTTTTTTTAAGAAATCAAACTTTATGAGCAGGGTTACTGCAAGAATTAATGAGTAAAAAATCAATATAGTAATAATTTCAGGAGTGGCGAAATATTGAAGAGCACCAGGCAATGCTGAAATATAGCCTGATACATATAAAAGCAGGCTTATAAAAGGTTCTGTGCCTTTATCGAGCAGCCAGCAGATTTTTTCTCCGACTATAGGAATAATGCTGAATAAACTTGATATAAAGCCTAAAAAACTAATCACCCCAATAAAAGGCGTGACTAAAATATTTGCAAAAACAGAATAAACGGAAAAATTGTTAAAATGAAAAAGTTGAAACGGCGTTGCCCACATCTGAGCAATCGTAGGAATCAGGATTGTACCGGATATAAATTCCGGTACAGGTTTTGTTTTTTCAATAAATACAGGAACGCAGAAAAGAAGACCGAAAGTAACTATAAATGAAAGTTGAAAGCCTATATTTGTTATAGTTAAAGGATCAAAAAGTAACATTATTGTACAAACTAGAGCAAGTAAAGCTATATTATCAGCTTTTCGATCAAGTAATTTACCTAAAAGGATAAACTCAATCATCCAGACTGCTCTGGTAACCGAAGGCGAAAATCCTGTCAGGGTAGCGTAAATTATAACCAGCATTGCAGCTATAATTATGGATATTTTATAAGGAACTCTTAATCTGGTTGCTAAATACAGCCATATCCCGGAAACCAATGCCACATTCATTCCTGATGCTGCAAGAAGATGCAAAAGTCCTGAATTTATAAAATTTTGCTTGATATCTTTGGGGGTCGGGATAGCATAGTTGCCAAAAACAATTCCTCCAAGCACTTCAAGTTTTGGAGATTTGATAAATCTACTGTGAACTTCTAAAATCCTGTTTCTGAATTCGTTCGATTTTTGAATAAAAAACCAGAAACCTGATTTTGGGTGTTCAACATATTTTAAAGCTTTAACACTCGCAGAGGTTAGAGTGAATATACGGGAATTTCTTAAATATTGTCCATAGTCGAATTGTCCCGGATTTGTGGCTTTATAGGGAGGTTTAATTTGTCCTTTTATTTCAATAAAGTCACCTTGACTTATTTTCTGAAACTTTCCTTTTTTATCGTATAAAGAAACAAGAGTTTTTGTGTGGACTGGCACCCAGTCAGATTTATCTTTGACAGAACTGACCTCAAGTTCAAATTTTGCTTTATAAGCAGGATCTATTTTGGGCTGAGAAAGAATTATTCCTCTTATAGAAGTTTTAATTGGAGCAATGTTAGTAAAATAATCAGGCTCAGGTGTCCTTATATATGTATACAATATTGAGAATATTAGAGTTATTAGAAATACAAAAGCAAGCTTATATGTAATTTGCTTTTTATAAAGAAAAAATAGGGTAATAAGCATACAAAAAGCAAAATACCAGAGAGTTAAATTTAAAAATACAGAAGAAATTCCTCCTGTAAATAAAGAGCAAACAATAAGAGTGATATGAGTTTTATGTAAATTCATAGATTTTAAACTCGTCCAAACTCCAATCCCGATAATGATTTTATCATCTAAATATAAATATGAATATGAATAACATGCTTTTTAAAAATGTATCATTATACTTTAGTTGTAGGATATTTGGCTTTTTAAATCATAAGTGTGAATGATGCGATACTAAAGTTCTACTGTTAATATGAATTCATACTCCTTAGAAGACGACGATACACATATCCCTAATCTAGCTATGCATTAACTTGTCATAGCTATTTTTATTTGTGATAATTAATCAACTGTTAATTAAAAGTGTCATCCTGAAATTGTTTCGGGATCTAAATATCAAGAGATGCTGAAATAAATTCAGCATGACACATTACGTATTGGTAAATATTGATATAATAATTATATTACTGATAATTGAAAAACTGGTCAAAATCTACATCATCAAAGCAACAGAGAGTTAAATATACAGGATCTTCTTCATCCATTCTGAGAAAATTATAATCATTAAATTTCCAGTATTTGGGACTATTCCCGATAGCGAGTACAAGCCCCTTTTTTTGAAGGATATTTAGCTTTTTTTTAACAATATCAATTGACAGTTTATGTTTTCTGGATAGCTCAATAGCCGTGATTCCTGTAAGGTTTTCACGGTTCTGCGGATTGCTGAACATCAGCTCCAATCCGATAAGCCTTAAAACTTTATCTTCTTTTATTTCAATTTCTTCTGGCATAGGTAAATTATATTTAATATTCACAATTAAAAGAATACTATAATTTACGGAAAAAATCTGCAAGAGAATATAATTTACAACTTACCCAAGAGCTTGTCATATACAAAGGATAAGGCTTCATCAAGTTTTCCTGGATTCTTAGCACCTGCTTGTGCAAAGTTTGGGCTTCCTCCGCCCCTTCCTTCACACATGGTAGCAATTTCATTAACAATTTCACCTGCTTTAATTCCTTTATCAGTGAAATTCTTTGAAACTTTGGCTATTATGGAAACTTTTCCGTCAAAAACAGAAGCTAGAATGACTATACTGTTGCCAAGCTTGTCTGATAATTTTTCAACTGCAGGCTTCAAAGCATCGGGAGTTATTCCTTCAACCTTTGCTGTCAGAATTTTACCGTCTGAAATGTCTTTTGCTTCAGTTAAAAGAGTATCTACTTTACCGGCTGCAATTTCAGATTCAAGTGTTTTTATTTTTTTCTGATATTGTTTTGATTCCTCAATAAGTTTTTCTACTCTTGATAAGGACTCGTGTGGTGGCACTTTAAATATCCGGGAAATTTTTTCCAGCTCTGCTGCATAAATATTAAGATGATTTAACGCATACTGGCCGCAGATAAGTTCTATCCTTCTCACTCCTGATGCAATAGCACTTTCGGAAAGTATTTTGCACAAGCGTAATTCTCCAGTAGAATCAGCATGAGTCCCTCCGCAAAGCTCCTTGCTTATTTCTCCGACTTTAACAAATCTTACTTTATCGCCGTATTTTTCATCAAAAAGTGCAATAGCTCCAAGTTCCCTTGCTTCATCAAGTGTAGTTTCAATAGTTTCTCTTTTTAAATTCTCATTAATCCAGAGGTTTATAAGATTTTCAACGGCAGTTATCTGATCAGGAGTTAAAGCCTTGTCATATTTAAAGTCAAATCGTGCTCTGTCTGGAAATATTTGTGATCCGGCCTGTGTAATTGATTCGTCAGCAATTTTTCTCAATGCAGCTTGGAGAAGATGTGCGGCAGTGTGATGTATTGTTATGTCTTTTCTTCTGTCTGTATCAACTGATGTATTGGCTTTATTACCGATTTTTAAACTTCCCGACAGGATTTTAGCTTTATGTATTACTAAAGCATCGAATTTAACTGTTGTAATAACTTCAGCTTTAAAGCCTTCTCCTGAAATATGTCCGCTATCTCCAATCTGACCACCTGATTCCGCATAGAAAGGAGTTTTGTCAAGAATTAAATCGATAGAATCACCTGCCTGAGCAGTTTCTATTTTTTCTCCTTCTTTAATTAGGGCTTTAACAGTGCAATCTTTTGATTCGGTAGCACAGTATCCGAGGAACACACTTGGCCCTGTATGATTTAAAACATCAACATAAATTAGTTCATCCGTTAATCTTACAGTTGACTGAGCGCTTTTAGCTCTTTCTCTCTGTTCTTCCATCGCAGCATTGAACCCTGTCATGTCAACAGTTAAACCCTGCTCCTGAGCTATTTCTACTGTTAATTCAAGAGGGAATCCATAAGTATCATATAATTTAAAAGAATCTTCTCCTGAAATAACCTTTGTGGAAGTTTTAAGAGCTTTTTCAATTACTTCATCAAGCAGGCTTTGTCCTCTTCCGATAGTTTGCTTGAATCTTTCCTCTTCATTTTTGATAACGTCAATAATTTTTGTTTTATTTTGCAGCAGTTCAGGATAAACGTCACTGTAAATATCAACAACTGTATCAACAAGCGTGTATAAAAACGGCAGTTCAAGTCCTAATAACTTACCATGTCTTAATGCTCTTCTTAAAATCATTCTTAAGACGTAATTTCGCCCTTCATTAGCTGGAATAAGCCCGTCTGAAATAAGAAAAGTTACACATCTGGCGTGATCTGTAATAATTCTGAGACTAACATCTGTTTTGTGGTCCTGTTTATATTTTTTGCCCGACATTTCACAGACTTTTTCAAGGATAGGATATAAAAGGTCTGTTTCAAAAGTTGAAGTAAAGCCATTGACAACCATGGTAACTCTTTCAAGTCCCATTCCGGTATCAACATTTTTTCGCTCTAAAGGTGTAAAATTGCCTTCTTCATCTTTGTTCAATTCCATAAATACAAGATTCCAGATCTCAACGTATCTGTCGCATTCACAGGTATCTATGCTGCAATTTGGTCCGCATGCATATTCTTCGCCAAGATCATAATGTATCTCTGTACAAGGGCCGCATGGTCCTGTTGGTCCCGGAGGTCCCCAGAAATTATCTTTTTTGCCTTTTCTTAAAATTCTTTCTTCAGGAATTCCAACTTTATTTTTCCATATTTCATAGGCTTCATCGTCTGTTTCAAATATAGTAATCCAGAGTCTTGATTTTTCAAGCTTAAGCTCATTTGTCACAAAATCCCATGACCAGGGAATAATTTCATTCTTAAAGTAGTCACCAAAACTAAAATTGCCGAGCATTTCAAAAAAAGTGTGATGTCTTGGAGTTCTGCCGACATTTTCTATGTCAGAATCCTTTCCGCCTGCTCTTGCACACTTTTGAACAGATACTGCTCTTGGCGGTTCAGGAGGTTTTTCATAACCCAGAAAAATTGGTACAAACTGAAGCATTCCTGCTGGAGTTAACAGTACTGTAGGATTATCAGGGATAAGGTTTGAACTTTTTACAGGCCTGTGGCTGTGTTTGTGTACAAAAAAATCAATAAATTTCTTTCTTATTTCTTTTCCTGACATTAATATTTTTTTATCATTCATAAATAGTTCTACCTTTTATTTAATAAATTCCTATAAACCGATGCAATTTTTTATTTTAGTGGTTTTATTATATTTAGAAAACACTAAACCAATTTTACAATAAGATCATTAATTCATGACATCGGATCAATTTTAAATTGTAAAAAATTATGATATAATTTGACGTTGAATCCAGTCCTTAATTGAAAAACAATCAAATTATCCGTCTGAGGCATAAACTATGAAAAACATTCTAAATACGGTAGATCGAAAAAAAAACTTATATGTTTTAACAAATATAGATCAGAGATTCTATCTGAAAATTAAAAGATTTATTGATATTGTTTTATCATCTGTTATTTTATTACTTACGGCTCCCGTTATGAGTGTTCTAATAGTCTTAATCAAGCTTGAATCCAAGGGTCCTGCATTCTTTGTTCAGGAAAGAGTTGGAAAAGACGGTAACATAATAAAAGTATTAAAGCTAAGAACTATGTATATGAACTATGAAGATGAAGGCGGCGGAGTCAGGACTGAACAGGATGACCCCAGAATTACAAAAATCGGCAAATTAATAAGAGAATGTTCACTCGATGAGTTTCCGCAGTTCATTAATATTCTTACCGGGGATATGAGTTATATAGGCCCGCGTCCCATTTCATTAGCCGAACATTCTATTGTTATTAATGATTTTAAAAAAGAAAATAAACCTCTGCCGCAGGGAGTAATTCACAGGGTAAAACCTGGAATTACAGGATGGGCGCTGTTGCATGGAAGAGAAAGAATTTCATACGAAGACAGGTTTAAGCTTAATGCTGAATATGAGAATAATATTTCTTTATGGTTTGACCTGAAAATATTTTATTTAACTTTTAAAAAATATCTTTTTACAAATCTCTGTGTTGTGGCTTTATTCTTGACACTAACAGCTTTTTGTATTTCAAAGATTATTTAATTCTAAAAAGTCTTTGTAAGTTATTACCCGATTTGTTGTAAATTATAATCGAAATTATCTTCAAGGTTTTTAATAAATTTGTCAATATTTGATTTGTCTAAATACCTAAACTCATCATCATATGACAGTTTAGGTATTTTTATATGATCATAATACGGATCATTTGCGCTTGATAGTAAAATATTATCAAAATTATTTTTTTTAAAATATTTACATACAGCAAATAAAAGCGAATTGCCTAAATTTTTAAATTTTCTATCGGGATTATTATATGACTCATCCTGTTTGACTATTATTCTTTCTGGACTTATATTATTTAAAAAACTTCTATCATATTTAAAATTAATAAATCCTAGAATTCTTTCAGTGATATTTTTTTGACTATCGGGCAATTCTAATGCCCAGAACTGCCAATTTTCGTTTTTTCTAATAAATTCATCATAAATATGTTTAATATACACT
>JAQVCB010000019.1 GCA_028689995.1 Candidatus Gastranaerophilales bacterium | reverse complement strand
GTTTTCTTTTTACTCTTCAACCATTGAAGCCTAAGTTTGATAAATTAAATCCGGCAAATATGATAAAAAATCTTAAAAAGTTTTTTTTGCTTGATATAAAAACACTGGTAGAGTTGCTTAAATCTCTGCTAAAAATGGCCGTTGTAGCCATTGTAGCTTATTTAGTCATAATAGATCGTAAGGATGAACTTTTAAATTTACTTGGTGCTGAAATACCGCAATCATTAGCAGTTATAAGTAATATTATGTTTCAGATGCTTTCACAAATATGCATAATATTAATACTTATTGGTATCGCAGATAAAAAATATCAATCTTATGAACATAACAAATCACTTAAAATGACAAAAAATGAAGTTAAGGATGAGCGAAAAAATTCAGAGGGAGATCCTAAAATTAAAGCTAAAATTAAATCTATTCAGTTTCAATATGCAATGCAGAGAATGATAAGCACAATTCCAAAAGCTGACGTAATAGTTACAAATCCAACTCATTATGCTATTGCAATAAGGTATGATACAAAGATTGCTCCAGCACCACAGGTTATAGCAAAAGGTGTAGATTATGTAGCTTTTAAAATCAAGGAAATTGCTCAAAATAATAATATTCCGATAGTAGAAAATAAACCTCTTGCAAGAACCTTGTATAAAGTTGTACCATTGGATGGATTAATTCCTGCAGAACTTTATGTAGTAGTAGCTGAAGTATTAGCTTATGTATACAAAACCCGTAAGGCAAGATAGAAAATGAATAAAGCAAAACTGACTGAATTTTTTCAGAATAACGATATTATACTAGCCGTAGGTATCGTAATTATTGTTGCAATGATGATAATTCCTGTACCAGCACCTTTGCTTGATATTTTACTTACCGTCAATATTTCACTATCTATAATTATTCTTTTGGTTTGTTTATATACAACAGAACCTCTTAATTATTCATCTTTTCCAACGATATTATTGCTGTCAACATTATTCAGACTTGGTTTAAATGTAAGTTCTACAAGGTTAATACTACTTCATGCTCATGCGGGTTCTGTTATCGATTCATTTGGAAAGTTTGTTGTCGGAGGAAACTATGTAGTAGGTGTTATTATATTTGCAATCCTTGTAATAATAAATTATATGGTTATTACAAACGGTGCAGGACGTGTTGCAGAGGTTGCAGCAAGATTTACATTAGATGCCATGCCCGGTAAACAACTTAGTATTGACGCAGATTTAAATTCAGGACTCATCAATGAACAGGAAGCCAAAGATAAAAGAAAAAAGATTGAAAGGGAGTCTGATTTTTACGGAACTATGGATGGTGCAAGCAAATTCGTAAAAGGTGATGCAATAGCCGGTATAATAATTACCTTTGTAAACATTCTTGGAGGTTTGGTAATTGGTATGTGGCAGCTACAAATGGATTTTCAAACAGCTGCTGCAACTTATACTATCCTGACCGTTGGTGAAGGTCTTGTAGCTCAACTTCCTGCTTTGATTATATCTACTGCAACAGGTCTTTTAGTGACCAGATCCAATAGTGATGATAAATCATTAAGTAAAGATATAGAAGATGAAATGTTTAATAGTCCAAAAGTATTAGGAATAGTTGCAGGTCTTTTATTTGTATTGGGCATTGTTCCTGGATTACCGACTATACCATTCTTTATAATAGGTGCTGCTATGACAGCATTTACTATAAAAAAAGTTAAAGATTTAGATAAGAAAAAAGAAGAAGAAAATAATGCAGTAAAAGAATTGCAAATCCAAGAAGCTACACCTAAAAAGAGATCTTCCAAAGAAAGTGTTATGGAACTTCTCAATATAGAACCTATGGAAATTGAGATCGGATATAGGCTTGTACCCCTTTTAGATATAGAGCAGGGCGGAGATTTACTGGAAAGAATAGCCCAGATTAGAAGGCAAGTAGCTCTTGATTATGGTATTGTACTTCCTTCGATAAGAGTTCGTGATAATTTACAGCTTTCTCCCAATACTTATCAAATAAAATTAAAAGGGATTCCTATTGAATCGGGTGAAGTTTATTCAGATCGTTTTCTTTCGATGAATGCAGGAATGGGATCAGATGATCCTAATTTACAGGGAGTCAAATCAGTTGAACCGGCATTTGGTCTGCCTGCACTCTGGATAGAAGAAAAAGATAAAGAATATGCTGAATCTGTAGGTTATACTGTAGTAAGTCCTTCTGCTGTAGTCTCTACTCATCTGACAGAAGTAATCAAAAAAAATTCGGCAGAAATTTTAAACAGGGCAGACGTTCAGGCTTTGATAGATAATGTAAAAAGACAATCTGAAAAATTAGTTGAAGATATTTTTAAAGATAATACTATTACTCTTGCAGAGATTCAAACTGTTCTTCAAAATCTTTTAAAAGAAAGAGTATCAATAAGAGATTTATTAACAATATTGGAGACAATAAGCACATATAGCAGGATAAGCAGAAATCCTGATTATTTGACAGAACAAAGCAGAATGGCTCTTGCAAGAAGTATTTGTAAACAAAACCTTAGTGATTCAGGTGAATTATTAGCAGTAACTTTATCTCCGGACATTGAAAATATAATTGCTTCTGGGATCAGTCAGGATGGACAAAGTTTGAGTCTTGATCCAATATTTACAAAGAGTTTGATAGATAGTTTAAATGCAGAAATAGAAAGAGTATTAACAAGCACTGGTAATCAACCGGTTATATTATGCAGTTCTCTTATCAGGCTAGCTTTTAGAAGACTTGTGGAAAGAACATTCCCACAGATAAGTATCATGTCATATAATGAAATATCTTCTAATATAACAGCAAAATCGGTAGGCATAGTACGATTTGATATACTGTCTGCAGGTATTTAATTTATAAAATAATTCACAATAGAAAGCTAACATAGTATTATTTAATAAGAATATTTGGAAGATAAGATGATAGATTTTTTAAAGAAAAATAGAAACCTGAAAATTATTCCGGGTAATATAAATAAAATATCAAACGGTACTATAATTGATTCAAAAGATGCTAGTTTCGTTGTTCTTTTGGACAAAGCTGTCTCATTGGAGCAGAATGAAGTTATAGAGGTGATAATACCTGACCAAAGCAATCTTATAAAGTTTGAAAGTACTGTAATACAAAAAGAAGAAAAGATTTTATATTTAACTATTCCTAAAAATGTCAGATATGTTCAAAGAAGAGAATTTCCAAGAGTAAATATTTCTATTCCTGTTACCTTAAATGAAATTAGTAATCCTGATGATACATTGAATTCAATAACAAAAAATCTTAGTGGTGGGGGGATGCAGGTAATTGCAGATAAAACTTTTTTTGTCGGATCCTTATTAAAAGCAAAGTTTATTATTTTTGATAAAAGTAGTATAGAAAGTGTTTTGGAAGTTCTAAGAGTAGATAAGAAAGATCATTCATGCAAAGAATATTACTTGTCAGGTAGATTTAAGGATTTATCAAATACTCAAAGAACGGCACTAATTCAGATGTGTTTTAAACGACAGTTAGAGCTAAAATATAAAGGAATTAAATTGGATTTATCTAATAATGGGGGTGAATGTCATTAAATTAGCTAATAAGTTTGCAGGTATTTTATCAAGTTTTACATTATTAACCGTCGGTTCAATTGTGTTAATAAAGGCAATGTCATTGGATTATGATACAGTTTTATATGCCTTAAAGCTTGCTTTATTAGGTAGTATAGTGGCAGGTTTTCTTGGCTATTCAATTGGAAAAATTTTTGAAACACCCCATAAAAAGTCTGAAAAATTTGTAAAACAAAATAAAAATGCAGATCTTTTAATTGATGATCTGTTAGTTAACGATTTAAATACTATTAATGATGTTGATTAGCCTAAGAAATGCTGGAAGGTGGTAAATATAATGAAGTTAATTGATCAAATTACAAAGAAACGAAAACAAAGTCTAGTTGACAGATTTACTTTTATTATAAGTATTTCTATTTTTATGACTTCGTTTTTTGTATCAGGTTTTAATATTTATTCAAGTTTTGCAATAATTAGTCAGTACCAAAAAGACAATGATATTTATTATAATACTCTGACAAATTCAATTTATGAAAATGCAAAACAAGATTTAAAAGATAAGAAATTCGATAATATAGACTATATTACAAATCAACTAATTAAGAATAATCTTGTTTTGTTTGTCGGAATTATTGATAAAAAATCTAATAAATATATATGGGCAAGCATAAACGAAATTGTAGGTACTCCGCTAGAAATCAATAATCCAAATATGAATATAGTTTATAATAAAAATTTCAGGCAGATAAACCCTGAAAATATTAAAGAAACTATTAAAACAGATGGTAAATATATTATTAAAACTTATTTTTATACAAATAATTCTCTGAGTAAATTAATTGAAATTATTCTAAAAGGGAACATGTTCCTTCTTCTAAACTTTATTATATTTGGTTTTCTTTTAGCAAGGATATTAGCTAGATCACTAACAAAACCTATTAAGGAACTTGCACGCGGTGCAGAAGAATTTTCAAACGGGAATTTAAGTTTTAGATCAAATATTTCTTCATATGAAGAAATTGGAAGACTCGCAAGTGCTTTCAATAATATGGCTGAAAAACTTGATAATCTTTATTCATCATTAGAACAGCAGGTAGAAGAACGCACAAACGAACTGATAAGTAAAAATGATCAACTGGAAAATGCATATGGTGAGTTAAAAGAAGCTCAATCACTTTTGGTTCAAAATGAGAAAATGTCTTCATTAGGACAGCTTACAGCAGGACTTGCGCATGAACTCAATAATCCAATTAATTTTATCTATGGAAATTTATCTCATTTCAAGAATTATTCGGGAGATCTTATTAAAATAATTCAGGGTTACGAAGAAATAAGTGCAGCTTTATCCAATGAAGATAATGAAAAAATTAATCAGGTGAAAGAAGACCTTGAATATAAGTTTATTTTAGAAGATTTACCAGCACTTATTAAAAGTTGTCAGGATGGGGCAGAAAGATGTAAACAAATTATTCTTGATTTAAAAAACTTTTCCAGGCTCGATGAGGCTATGATTAAAGAAGTCGATATTCATGAAGGAATTGACAGTACTTTAAATATACTCCATCATAAAATTAAGAATAAAGTTGTTATACATAAAGAATATGGCAATATTCCAAAGTTATCATGTTATGCAGGTCAGTTAAATCAGGTTTTTATGAACATTCTGGATAATGCAGTACAGGCAGTAAAGGAAAATGGAGATATTTACATTAAAACCTATACTGAGAATAATAGTGTTGCTATAATTATTGAAGATAACGGTTCTGGAATTGATAAAGATCATCTTTCAAAAATATTTGATCCGTTTTTTACAACTAAACCTGTTGGAGAAGGTACTGGTTTAGGTTTGTCAATTTCTTACAAGATTATAAAAAAACATAATGGTAATATTGTAGTAGAAAGTGAAGAGGGGAAAGGAACAAAATTTATTCTGACATTTCCTCTCAAATGGAATGATAAAGAGAATATAATTCAGGAAACATCTAATTTATGAGTTACAATATTTTAGTTGTAGATGACGAAGAAAATAATCTTCAGTTATTTATGAGGACTTTTAGAAAAAAATATAATGCCTTCGCGGTAAAAACCGGGTCGGAAGCTCTTGATATTTTAAAAAATAATAAAATTGATTTAATTATTTCAGATCAGAGAATGCCTGAAATGGAAGGGGTTGAATTTTTAAGGCAAAGTATGGAGATATCACCTAATTCTGTCAGAATATTAATAACAGGATATGCTGACGCAAATGCAATAATAAATGCAATAAATACAGTAAAAATTCATAGGTATATCAAAAAACCCTGGGTTCCTGAAGATTTAATCAACGTAGTGGATGCTTCTCTTGAACTGTATCAGTTAAATAATGATAATCAACAGTTAACAGTGGATCTTAAGGATTTGTTTTCAGGAACTATAACAGCTATTACAGAAGCTCTTGATGCAAAAGATCCGTATACTTCAGGAAGAAGCAAAAGAGTTACTTATTATGCACTTGAAATTGGAAAATATCTTAATTTATCTGATCACTTACTAAGTGAACTTGAACTGGCTGGAATGCTGCACGATATTGGCATGATCGGCATATCGGAAACAATATTAAATAAAACCGAAATGCTAGAATCTGAGGAATTTGAAATTATAAAAAAACACGTAAATACAGGAGTAAAAATATTAGAAGAAATTAAACAGCTTGAATCCGTTGTACATATTGTTAGAACTCATCATGAACGTTTTGATGGAAAAGGTTATCCGTTTGGACTTGTAGGTGAAGAAATCCCAATTTGTGCGAGAATTATAGCAGTAGCTGATGCTTATGACGGTATTGTCTCAGATAGAGCTTATAGAAAAGCTGTAACTCATGAGGTAGCGAAGGAAGAAATTAAAAAAGAAGTTGGCACTCAATTTGATGGGACAATAGTAGATGCCTTTTTAGCTATAATAGATAAGTCCATACAGGAAGTTGATAAAATTGAAGCCAATGACAATTCACAAGATTAATATGTATTATTTAGTTTAATTGCTTTTAAAAAAAAATAAAATAAGGACGCAGATTTGTGTCCTTATTTTATTTTCCTGAATCGAACAGATATAAATAAGACCGATGCATAACTATAATTTTTGTTAAAAAGTTAAAATTTGCGGTCGACCCTTGTAAAAGCAATGCGGAGATGAAAAAAGTAAAAATGGCTGTGATTAACAGGCAGTGCAAGCTTTTCGTGACTAGTTCAATTGTAAGCTGTACAGAACAAGCGAAGTAGGAGCGTTAAAAATGAAACGATGAGTTTTACTTTTAAAAACTTATTCAGTGCTTTGCCTGATCGTAGCGGCTGTATGCTGGATATAAAAAAAGATATTTTGATAGTTATGCATCAGTCTTTTAAATTTAAAGCCCAAAAAACAAACCAATGAGCTGAATTAATAACAAAATTAGAAAGAATTTCTATTGTTTCTTGAATTCGCCTCTGTCTTTAATGTTAAATTCTGTAAATTATAAGCAATTTTTAATTAAGTTATGTTTTAAAGAATATATTCAAAAAATTTTACTAGAAAACATCGTTAAAACACCTGTAAAACCGATATTTTTAAAAATAAATTTTAACCCAAAGATAATAAATTAATTATTTTTTAATATTTTTTTTAGTTAATTTCGTTAATTTTTCCAGTTCAAAAACTGAAATTGTCATGATAAACTAACTCTAATACTAACTAAAGTTAGCAATAATTTAAAAATAAGCAGGAGTATATAATGGCAAGAGTAGTTATAGACAAACAAAAATGCAAAGGTTGCTTATTATGTATAGATGCATGTCCAAAAAACATGCTGGAAGTAGATAAAAATATTAATAAGAACGGTTATTATCCAGCACATTTCAAAGAAGAAAAAAATGAATGCATAGGTTGTGCTATATGTGCTCAAAGATGCCCTGATATAGCAATAAAAGAGGTTTATAAATAAGAATGAGTGATAAAGTTTTAATGAAAGGAAATCATGCAATAGCTGAAGCAGCCGTCAAAGCCGGATGTCAATGTTATTTTGGTTATCCTATTACTCCACAAAGTGAAATCGGCGAATATTTAAGTGCGAAACTCCCTGAACTTGATCGCGTATTTATTCCTGCCGAAAGCGAGTTAGCTGCTATTAACATGCTACTTGGAGCAGGTACAACAGGAACAAAAGCTATGACATCATCATCTTCATGCGGTATAGCACTTATGCAGGAAAGTATTTCATATATGGCTGCAAGCCAAATTCCGGCAGTAATTGTTAGTGTTATGAGAGCTGGTCCTGGACTTGGAAACATTACTCCTTCCCAAGGTGACTATTTCCAGACTGTAAAAGGTGGTGGTAATGGTGACTACAAAGTAATTGCACTTGCACCTTCCACAATACAGGAAGCTGTAGATTTAACTTATAAAGCCTTTTATCTGTCTCAAAAGTACAGAACTCCAGTAATTATTCTTGCTGACGGTATTCTTGGACAAATGATGGAACCGGTAGAATTTATGGAATACCCATATCCTGAAATAAATGTTCATGAGTGGTCCCTATCTGGTGCTAAAAATAGGGATCCCCGATGGATAGGTTCCTTACATATGGATGACTGCGGAATGGAAGATAATGTTCGTAATTTATTTATTAAATATAAAACCATTTCCCAAAATGAAGTAGCCTACGAAACTTTGTACGTTGATGATGCAGATCTGGTTATAACCGCTTTCGGCAGCGCCGCAAGAATTGCAAAATCAGCTGTAAAACATGCAAGAGAAAATGGTCTTAAAGTTGGACTTTTTAGACCGATTTCTTTAGTTCCGTTCCCTAAAAAAGAACTTAATGAAGTTGCTAACAACGCAAAAATTTTCCTTGATATTGAGATGAATATGGGACAAATGCTGGAAGATGTTCAACTGGCAGTTAACGGAAAATGTCCGGTCAGATTTCTTGGGAAGCCCAGCGGAACTGTTCCTACTGTATCTGAAATATATGAAAACATTATAAAATTAATTGATGACATAAAGATAAATAACTTAACAGGATCAATACATTAATAAATATGAGGTTTATAAATGGAAACTCTAGTATTTAAAAAGCCGGAAAGCATAAAAGATAATTATAATTATTCATTTTGTCCTGGCTGCGATCATGGAGTAGCAATCAGACTAATTGCAGAAGTGCTGGATGAGCTTAAAGTCAGGGAAAAAACAATAGCTGCTGCATCAGTGGGATGTTCAGTCTTTCTCAATCATTATTTTAATGTTGATGTTGCCGAATCTCCCCACGGTAGAGCATTAGCAGTGGCAACAGGAATTAAAAGATCAAAACCAGATAAAGTTGTCTTTACATATCAGGGGGACGGTGATCTTGGATCTATTGGTCTTGGTGAGTCACTTCATGCCGCATCAAGAGGCGAAAAAATAACAACAATTTGTATAAATAATACTACTTATGGAATGACCGGCGGTCAGGCAGGACCAACTACCCTTTTAGGTCAGGTAACAACAACAACTCCAAAAGGCAGAAAATCTGAGTTAACAGGCTTTCCCCTAAAGATAGCCGAAATGATGACAAACTGCGAAGGCGCTGTCTATGTAGCAAGAGTTTCATTAGACAGCCCGGCTCAAATTATGAAAGCTAAAAAAGCAATTAAAAAAGCTTTTGAAATTCAGATTTCAGGTTTAGGACTCAGTTTTGTTGAAATATTATCAATATGTCCTACAAACTGGCATATGACACCAAAAGATGCACATGAACGAGTTAGAAAGGAAATGTATCCAATATTTCCGCTCGGTATTCTTAAAGACAATTCAAAGGAGCTTAAATAATGGAAATGGATCTTATTGTTTCCGGTTTCGGTGGACAAGGTGTACTGTTAACAGGTGTAACTCTGGCATATTCAGCCATAATTGAAGGTAAAAATACCACATGGATTCCTGCTTACGGTGGAGAAATGAGAGGCGGTACCGCAAACTGTTCAGTTAATATTTCTGAAGATGAAATTGCATCTCCATACATCGAAAATCCACTAAATGTAATCGCTTTAAATACTCCTTCAATGTTAAAATTTGAACATAAAATCAAACCTGACGGAAATTTAATCGTTAATTCTTCAATAGTTGAAGAAAAGCCTTCAAGAAAAGATATAAACTACATTTTTATTCCGGTAACTGATATTGCTAAAAATCTTGGAGAACCAAGATGTGCAAATATGGTAGCTCTGGGAGCGTTAGTTGAAAAAACCAGAGTTGTTAAATTTGAAAATATTCTGTCAGCTCTTGCAAAAGTCCTGCCTCCAAGCAAAGCGAATCTTATCGCTATAAACAGGAAGGCTCTTGAATCAGGTGCAGAATTTGTAAAGAATTTAACACTTGCAAAATGCTAAATTAAGTTCATTTAAACATATAGTATTTATATATAAAAAATCAGAATAAACTTTTATTATATTAGCAATTTGTAAAAAATTTACAAAAATTTACATAAAACAATTGACTTTTACTAGCAACTTTTTTCTCCAATAAGTTTTTATTTATATAGACTGGTAAGTGAAATTAATTTGTGTTATAGTTACACGAAAATCCTCAGACAAATTTTTTTCAGGAAGTTCAAAACTTTTTAAATCAGAAGGAGATTTATTTATGGTGACTCTAGCTGATAGGGATGCCGGGAAATTACTCGATCAAAAAATCGAGAAAGATTCCCATCGTGGAAACGATGACTTTGAAAGATATTTATCAGAGCAACGTTTGAGAACAACTTTCAATGGAACAGAAGTTGCCGCGTTCTCCTGGTACAAGAAATTACTTGGGTTAGAATAAAGCCCAAGAAATAGACTCAAAAAAGCGAGGTTAAAAAAGCCTCGTTTTTTATTGGATAAAATTGGGAAGTTATAACAGTTGAGAATACCCTAATTATGAAATCTCAAACTGAACTTGAAATTTATGATTGAAAATGATTTATTTTTTCAGCTAATTCCAATGCTTCGTCAAAACGACTTTGAAATTCTGAATTACCATATTTTTTATTATATTCAGCCTGCGATTTTAAGCCTTCTAAAAAATTCATTTTTTGATCAGGGTTGCTACTTACTTTCCAACCGGAAATACTTGATACACCATCCTGCCAACCGGAAATCCTTGTAGGATCAAAAGTTACTAACATATCTTTCAAATCTATCAATTTGTTGTCAATTAACTCTTTGTACATTTTATTTGCTTCATTTCGGGACATATTTTTAATATCATATTTACCAACAATTTCTTTAAACTCCAATGTTTCATCAGACTCTAAAAAACTATCCGCAATTTCATTCAAAGCAACTTTTTGGACGGTTCCGGATTTTATTGAACCTTGTAAATTTAATGTGTTAATAGCATTATTTGCTTCAATTCCTGAAATACTCATATTCGATTCCTCCCCTAAAAATGAATATTAACACCAGATAAAAATTAATTAATCCTGCCAAAGTATTAGAAGCCATCTGGTTAAAAATGTAAAAATCAAATTATGATATAAATACAGGCTCGATTTTTGGACTGCGGTTAAAGTTGCAAGCGGCTTGCTTGGCAAGGCGATTCAACTTTAACAAGACAGCTTCTTAATTAATGAATTGTGACTAAATGATTCATTATTGCTAAAACTTCCGACATTTCTTAAATATGAGGCAATCAAGCACTGAAGGATGCACTCAACGCACCGCATAAGTAATAGGTTGGGTCGTCAACCCAAAACATGAGCATAAATACAACTGAAATTCTTCGGTCGCTACGCTCCATCAGATTACTTCCAACTTATAATTTACTCAATAACCGTAATTATCTCAGACAATGCTTTCTTTTGTGTACCTAAAATTGCTGGACTTTCAGGTTTACCAAGACACAACAAAGAAACCAGCTGATAAGGAGATTTAACTTCAAGAATTTCTTCAAGTTTTTTACAGGCATAAAGTGGAGCGGTAAGCCAACAAGAACCATAACCAAGTGCATGTGCTGCAAGAGAAAGATTTTCTATGGCAGCACCAATGCTTAACAATCCCGAATCAGGACGCATTTTTGAAATTTTCTTTTCATTGACCCCTTTTTCTCTCATAATATCAGCCATCAAAGACTCTTTTGGTTCCATTAAAACAGCAATATTGACAGGCGCATCCGTAAAAAATGCTGAAAATTGCTTGTAAAAATTAATTTTGCTTTCTTTTCCCTCAGCTTCTTTCCATGTGAGAATTTCATCATAGGTTTCAATTATCGCCTGTTTCATCTTGTTTTTTACTTTGGTGTTGTATATAACTATAAAATGCCACATTTGGTCATTTGTTGAACTTGGAGCAAGCCTTGCTGCGTTAATTATTTTTTTTACATCTTCGATTGGAGGAATATCAGCCTTGAATTTTCTTACGGAATGCCTTGTTTCTATAGCTTCAAAAATTTCCATATAAATCTCCTTTTTCGGGTTTTGAATTATAATGTAAATAATATTAAATCAGGAGGACATGTGTTGCAAAGATATGGATTTTTCTTAATTTTATTATTCCTGACAATCTTTTTGTTTCAAGCGCCGGTTGTAAAATCTCAGTCGAATTATCAAACACCCTACAATTTAAAGCAATCGACGCCTTTTTATAACAGTGTACAGACTAATAATTTATACGAAAACAGGGAAAATATCCTTATAATTCTGGATAGTTCATACAGCATGAATGATAAAATTAATGGTGAGAAGAAAATTGATATTGCAAAGAGGGTTATAAATCAGGTTCTAAGTCAAACATCAGGAAATTCTTATATTGGACTCAGGATTTATGGCCATAAAATGGGTATTTTAGGACTTAATGCATGCAGAGCTTCAGAATTAAAAGTTCCCATAGGACATAACAATCAGACTATAATCCGCAATATTCTCATGGGAATTAAACCTGTCGGGATGACTCCTATTTCTTATTCAATACAGCAGGCTGTTGATCAGGATTTTATAGGACTTCAGGGCAAAAAACGAATTATTCTTGTCAGCGATGGAATGGAAACCTGTGATGGAAGCCCATGTGATTATGCGTTAGAACTGGTTAAAAAAGGGGTTGATTTAAAAATTGACGCTATAGGTTTTGATTTATCAGAGCCTGAAGCTGTAAGTCAGCTTAAATGTACTTCTCTAGCAACTAAAGGTAAATTTTATTCGGCCAGAGATGCTAATGAGCTTACTGACAGTTTAAATAAGAGTTTGAATGTAAATAAAGAAGTCGAAGGTAAAATATTAAAAGGCAAATTTTAGAAATTTAAAATCAGATGATGATATTATGTAGATATACTAAAATGAGTTTATATTTATGGAGAGATATAAAAATATGAAGAACAGAGCAAAACTTGTAACTTTCGGGATTTCTGCATTAATTGCATTAAATATATTATTTGGAAATTTATCATCTCATGCAATAAAAGCTGCAGATCAGACAATAAAACCTACAGAAGCAGTAAATTATAAGCAAGTCAATGCTCTTGATCTCGTTGGCAGTCCTCAGAATTATCTCAACAAAAAAATTAAGATAGATGCTACTTTTGACAAATTTTCTACACTTGGACTTGATTACAAAGCTGCAATGAGAGAATCTAAAAATTATATTTCTTTTCTTATCAAACGTACCGACATCACAAGCAATACTATTCCTCTTTCTGAATTAAAACTAATTATTAAGAGAGAAAAAGCCGAAAAACTTATTAATCTTGAAAGTGGCGATAAAATTGAATTAACCGGCAACGTATTTTCAAACGCTCTCAATGATCCCTGGGTAGATGTTGATAATATCAAGGTTTTAAGTTCAAAAACTAAAACAGTATCCAACAAAAAAGAACCCAGCCAAATAAAATAATTCGTTAAAATAAATTCTTGAGTATAATTGCAAAAGCTGCCAAAAGGCAGCTTTTGCAATTATACAAAATTAGTATATATCAATCTCATAATTATCATTACAGAAAGTTTAGACAATATGCTATTATGCTTTTGAACTTATTTTGTTTTTATTAATTAAGAGTTTAAACTCCAAATAAATTTACATGTAAAAACAGGGAGGAGATTACCTGATGGCGCAGTTAGGAGATTTACTACAACAGGTAAGAGTTACCCCCAAACATATAGATGATTATATTCCTATCGTTGGGGAAAAAAGAATAAATAAACTTAAAAAACTTGCAAAACCACTCAAAAATAAAAGATTACTAAATCTAAACGCAACAGCCTACGGTGGTGGGGTTGCAGAACTTTTAAAAACGCAGGTTGCCCTCATGCAAAATCTGGGACTTGATGTTGACTGGTATGTTATGAATGCTAAACCGGAATTTTACGAAGTCACCAAAACATTTCATAACAATATGCAGGGACATCCTGGAACTTTATCAGAAGAACAAAAGAAAATATATCTAGAAGGGGTTAAACAGAATGCAAAAGGGATGGTTGAAAACTATGATTTTATAATTATTCATGATCCTCAACCTCTCGCTATGCTGGATTATACAACAGCTCCAACCGGAAAATGGATTTGGCGCTGTCATATAGACACTTCTGAACCAAATCAAGATACATGGAATTTTCTTTATCCATATATGAAAAAATATGATGCGGTTATTTTTACTCTTGATGAATTTGTTAAAGATGGTGTTCAACTGAATAATCTGACATTTATACCTCCTTCTATTGATCCTTTAAGCCCTAAAAACAGTGAAATGGCTGAAGAAGAAGTTAATAAACTGATGTACAGTTATAATGTTGATCCCGACAGACCTATAATAGTACAGGTTTCGAGATTTGACCCATGGAAAGACCCTCTTGGAGTGATAGATGTTTACAGAAATATTAAAAAGGATATTAAAGGGATTCAACTTATTCTGGTCGGCAGTATGGCTCATGATGATCCTGAAGGATGGATAGTCTATGACCGTGTTATGAGAAAAGCCGGCGAAGATTTTGATATACATGTTTATACCAATTTTCACAATGTAGGTGATGTTGGAGTAAAAGCATTCCAATGCGCCGCTGATGTTATACTTCAAAAATCACTTAAAGAAGGCTTTGGTCTAACCGTTGCAGAAGGACTCTGGAAAAGCAAACCGGTTATTGGGGGAAAAGCAGGCGGAATTAAAATCCAGATAAAAGATGGAGAAAATGGTTTTCTTGTCACAAGTATACAAGAAGCAACTGAAAAAACCCTTTATCTTTTACAAAACCCTGAAATAGCCCAAAATATGGGTAAAACTGGCAAAGAACTTGTTAGAGAAAGGTTTTTATCAATTAGAGAAATTGAAGATCATTTAATCTTATTTAATAAATTACAAAAAGAGCCTTGCTCAACTGCCTTTTGTAGTACATAATATAAAACAATAGTGGGCTGGAGATTTATAATGCTTGAAAGAAATAATTATTTGGTTGTACACGGGCATTTTTATCAGCCGCCGCGGGAAAATCCCTGGCTGGAATCGATAGAATTACAAGATAGTGCTGCACCATTTCATGACTGGAACTCAAGAATAGCATATGAATGCTATACGCCTAATTCAGTTTCCAGAATTGTTGATCATAATAACAAAATACTTGATATTGTAAATAATTATTCTTTAATAAGTTTCAATATCGGTCCAACTCTTCTTTCATGGCTTGAAATACATGCCCCCAATTCATATGAACGAATAATAGAAGCTGATAGAGAAAGTCTTGAAGAACATTCCGGTCACGGAAACGCTATTGCACAAGTTTACAATCACATTATTATGCCCCTTGCCAATGAAAGAGATAAATATACTCAAGTTATCTGGGGAATAAAAGATTTCCAATATCGTTTTGGCAGAAAACCTGAAGGAATATGGCTCTCAGAAACAGCTGTTGATGATAATACAATGAGAGTTCTGGTTGACTGCGGAATTAAATTTACCATATTATCACCATTTCAGGCATTAAAAATAAGACATATAGGCAGTAATGATCAATCATGGATTGATGTAAGCTGGGGTAATATTGATCCCGGACAGGCATATAGATATTATTTGAAAGATGGAACCGACAGATACATTGATTTGTTCTTCTATGATGGTTCTATTTCTAAAGCCGTTGCTTTTGAAAGCCTGCTTCATAATGGAGATCACTTTATAAATAGACTTAAAGATGGAATTTCTTCTGAAAGAAGTTATAAAAACCAGCTTATTCATATTTCAACAGATGGAGAAAGTTACGGACATCATACAAAATTTGGTGATATGGCACTTTCTTATATATTAAAGAGACGTGCTCCCGAAGTTGGGTTCAAAATCACTAATTATGGTGAATTTCTAGCCGTTAATCCGCCTGAATGTGAAGCTGATATTAAAGAAAAATCCAGCTGGAGTTGTTTTCATGGAGTTGGAAGATGGGAAGACAATTGCGGATGTTCAACAGGAGCAAGACCTGGCTGGAACCAAAGATGGAGAAAGCCTCTCAGACAAGCTCTTGACTGGCTAAGAGATGAACTGGTTATTGTTTTTGAAAAACAAGCCGGAATATATCTAAAAGATCCATGGAAAACCCGAAACAGGTATGTAGAAATAATATTAGACAGAAGTGAACAGACAATGAGAGATTTTCTGAAACACGAATCTGTCAAAAAATTATCTGAAAAAGAAATCAATGATGTAATGAAACTTCTTGAAATGCAAAGACAGGCAATGCTTATGTATACAAGTTGCGGCTGGTTTTTTGCAGATATTTCAGGCATTGAAACTGTTCAAATTTTAAAATATGCCGCAAGAGCAATGCAAATAGCTGAAGAATTTTCTAAAAATAACCTTGAAACAAGATTTCTTGAAATTCTTTTTGAAGCAAAAAGTAATATTGCAGAATATGGCACAGGCAGGGATATTTATCTAAAATTTGTTAAACCTTCAATTGTAAGTATCAAACAGGTAGTAAGTCATTGGGCAATCAGTTCTCTATTTGAAGAGTACGATGAAGAAACTGAAATATACTGTTATAATCTGAAAAATTTCGATTACAGGAAATTTAAAAAAGGAAATACATCTCTTGTCCTTGGTCAGATTGAAATAACATCAAAAATATCACTGGAAAAACATCATATGGTGCTTGCTTTGCTTCATTTTGGAGGAGAAGACTTCCATTGCGTAATTAAAAATTTCACAACTATTGATGAATACAACAAAATTAAGGAAAATCTAATTAATAAATATCATTCATTACCTTTGACAGAAATTATCAGAAGTCTTGACGAATATTTTGGGAGAGAATACTTTACTCTTAAAGATTTATTCCTTGAAGAAAGACGCAAAATTATCAGTATTTTAATAAAAGATCAACTGGATAAATTTGCATCAACCTATCAGAATCTGTATTTAGAAGGTAAAGGTCCTATGGTACAGCTTAATGAGCTTGGACTTAAAGTACCGTCTGAATTTAAAATTGCCGCAGAATACTCTTTGAGCCGTTCATTCAATGATATTATTTCAAATGTTGATGATATTGCCAATCCTGAACTGTTACAAGAAGCAATAGACATAAATCAAGAGGCTAAAAAACTTGAAGTATCATTAAATCTTGAGCCTGCAGAAAAGATTTACAGTTTTCATATGACTGAAATGGTTAAAGATCTGGCTGCGAATATGGAACTTAGAAAATGTGAAGATACTATAAATACTCTATCGTTAGCCAAAAAACTAGGACTTAATCTTAATTTGTCACAATCTCAGGATATTTTCTTTAATTCAATTTATAATCAGGTTTTAGAATTGTTTGAATCTCTGGAAAGATCTAAAAATCAGGAAATGGATCAAAAATTTATTTCTTCAGTCCTTAGTCTTGGGACAAAGCTTAATTTTAATGTAGAAAAACGATATATAGAACTAAATAAGCTTTCTCATATAGAGATTAAACATTGAGGTTACTGAAAAAATTCAATTTTCATAAAAAATTAGAATTTTTTCAGTAACCGACATCAGAAAGGTGAAATACAAGCACACCTTTGATGACAAGGTGTACTTGTATGTAACTGGATCAACATTAAAAATTATCCTGATATTTAATAAAAATAGCTGGTTGTATATGAAAAATAACTAGGTTGGTATATGTACCTACCTATTTTGATTCGGGCATATTTATTGGATTATTATCTGGTCTGATTTTATACCAGTAAACAATTGTTTTAACTAATTGACGTTTTCTTAATCTTTATACAAGTAAACAATAGTTCTACTTAATTGACATTCTGATCTTTTATCAAGACAAAGTTTAATAGAAATGTCATTTAACGAAAACTTTTTTGAAGTAATACAGAAAGATTTTCTGTAGTCTTGTACCTCATTATCTCAATATCTATATCAGTAAGGGGAAATAAATGTTTTGGAGCAATTTCATTCATATATATCAGCCACCTACCCAGACTTTTGAAATAGTTGAAAAAGTAACTAATGAAAGTTACAGGACTCTTGTAAGAATTTTACAAAAATTTGACAAGGCTAAAATTACACTAAATATTAACGCAAGTTTGACAGAACAGTTTGCAAAATATAGATTTGACGATGTAATTGGTGGACTGAAAGAATTAGCACAGGACAGAAGAATCGAATTTACTGCAAGTGCAAAATATCATCCTATATTACCTCTTCTCCCCGATAAAGAAATTAAAAGACAGATTGAACTGAATACCGAGACAAACAGAAAATATTTCGGTGATAACTATAGCCCAACTGGATTTTTCCCTCCAGAGATGTGTTACAGTGAACATATAGCTAAAATTATCAAAGACCTTGGTTATAAATGGATCATTATAGATGAAGTTGGCTTTAACGGAAAATTAGGACAGGTTAAAAACGATAAAATTTATAAAATTAAAAATCTTGAAAACTTTTTTATATTTTTCAAGGAAAGAAACTTCTCAGCAGGCTTAACCTACGGAAAATACCCGGGATTTAATGAATTTATTGCAGATATAAACGATTTAAACAAAAATTATTATCTTTTAACAGGTACTGACGGTGAAATTTACGGTCATCACAGACCGGGACAGGAACTTTTACTAAGTGAGACTTATGAAAGCGGGTTAATTAATACCTGCACAATTTCTGAATTATTCAGGCACTATAAGGAAATTAATGAAGTAAATCCGCTATCATGTTCATGGAGTACATGGGAAAAAGAGCTGAAAGAAGACATTCCATTTCCTCAGTGGAATTATCCAGGCAATGAAATTCATAAACTTCAGTGGGAACTGGCATATTTAATTATAGACCTGTTAAATAATACTGATAAAAATTCTGAAAACTATGAAATTGCAAGAGATCTTCTTGATAAAGGATTGCATAGCTGTCAATGGTGGTGGGCAAGCGCAAGACCATGGTGGGATACCGGCATGATTAAAAAAGGAGCGGAGCAGTTATATTCTTCAATAGATATATTAAAAGAAACTCTTGATTTAACAGATACAAAAAAAGCTTTTGATCTCAAAGAAAAAATTGTTAAAAATGCAAAAATTTATTGGGAATCTGGCAAAGCAACTAAATTAAAACAGGAATATATGAAGGAATTTACTGAAGTAGAAAATGAACTCAGTTTTGGTTAGTCTACATCACCTCAAAAAAGTTTTCGTTAAATGATATTTTAATTGAGTTTTGTCTAACTAAAATTTAAGAAAACGTCAATTAATTGAAACAATTGTATACAGGTATAAAAATTTTTAGTTCCAGAAAGGGATTTTAAATGAAGAAAGATATATACGTAATTCTGGCTTTTCATGCCCATGAACCCATATGGGATCTGCCGGGACAGTTGCAAAAAAGTGTTACTGATCAGCGTGTTGCACAGGGAATTCTTGCGGATAACTATGTCAGAAAAAGAATGCAGGAAGGCAGAAATATTTACAGAGATTTGATTGACTTTGCAAGCGACCTTCAAGCTCCTGTTACTCTCGATATAAGTAATGAACTTTTGTTCCAGCTTGGCAGAATAAGACCTGACAGTTTTACAATGTTAAAAGACGCATATTCTTCGAGTTTAATTTCTCCTTTATATACCATGGCCCACCATACACATGTTTGCCTTATGAACGAGGATGAAATAGAAGAGGAAGTCAAATTAAATGAACAATTTATTCACGATATTGTGGGTGCTCCAAGACCTAAATACCGTGGTATGTTTTTTACGGAATGTTCTATAGATGAAAGCAAGCTTAAAGCGGCCAGAAACCTGGATATGGAATATATAATATTTTCTCATATTACCGAAGAAAAAGGAGTTTTTTCTTTCTCAGATCCTGATGCGGATTATATTTTTAAACCTTTCAGAGTTAAACATGACCTTCTTGCGTTGCCAAGAAATTTCCCTGTTTCGCAGCTGATATGGAAGCCAATTACAAGATGGTATCCAGACAAATTAAGAAATCAGGGATTTTTAATGGGACAATATTATGTATTCAGTGAAGAATATCAAAACAAAGAATATCTTGAATCTAACATAACAAAAGAACAGGCAATAGCCGAATATACTCAAGTCCTAATGGAACAGATTAATCTTGCTCCTGATTCAGGATTATTACTGTATATTCAGGATCTGGAACTCATGGATTTTGGAGATCTTGCTCTTCAGATAGCAAATGCATCATGGAAACAAATCCTTGAAATGGATATTGCAAATATCCATTTTGTAACACCTGATCAATATATTGACCGCTATGTAAAAGAAGTAAAAAAGGAAAATCTTCCTAAAATAGGCTTTAAGAAAATAAGCTGGGCTCCTGAAATTAGAGTTTTACTCCGGTACGACGGACATTATCCTCCGATTGACTATGGAGAATTCAGAGGCCATAAATCCAATGAAGATTCAATATTTAAAAAAGATCCGTTTATATTCTGGGAGCAGGGATCATTCTTTACGGGCTTTTTTGACTGGCTCTTAAAAGTTCACGATTTTGAACTCACAGCGGATGTTACGGCAAAAATTCTGAATGATGAAGAATATCAGATTATGCAATTCCCTGGAGAAAAAAGACTGCCTATTCAGTTAAGATTGATGAAAAGAGCCTGTAACTGGGGTTGGGCACCTGACGAAGACAGACAAAAAAGACCTTTTCTCGATGGTTTTCTGATAGCCGATCATTTGCTGCTATTGCACAAACTTTATCCTATGAGAAGAATGAGAAGTGTTGAAAGAATTGATAGTTATTATTTTGAAGGTTTAAAAAGACTTCTTGAAGTATTAATTGATATAAGGATTGATTATTTACACTTTGGTCTTGATATTTTAAGGGTGGACAAAGGTTTTGATATAAGCGCATCCATTGAAAAACTTGACCATTCAAAAAGCTACAGACAGCTTGCCAAATCACATATAGAAGCAGCTTACCAAATTTATACAGATAACATGCTAAAAAATCTCAAAGATAATGATACATGGATTGCTTTTCTTGAACAAATAAGGGAATATTGCAGATGTGTATTTATCTCGACAGACCAGATACAAAGAGCATGGATAAACAGTCAGGATACAGAAACACTTATTAATGCTATGTATAAATATCTTTATGATCTCTATCCGCCAAGATTTCCTTCATTGATTGACGAAATAAAACAGGAAAAAGCTTTTATTCAATAAATATTTTTAATATATAATATTAAGCATAATCAGTCTAATATTGCGTATAATATGAATCAGAAGAAAATTTTAATTTCGGGTTATTACGGTTTTGACAATTTTGGGGATGATGCAATACTGCATGTCCTTATTTCTGACGTTAAAAACAGCACAAATAATCCTAAAATTACTGTAATTTCAGATAATCCTGAAAAAACAAAGCTTAAATACAATGTTGAATCTGTATATAGATTCGATTTTAAAAATATCTTTTCCTGTATGAAATCTTCTGACCTGTTTATAAGTGGAGGTGGAAGCCTTTTACAGGATATAACCAGCTTTAAAAGTCTTTTATATTATCTTGGACTAATATTACTCGCACTTATACTTGGAGTTAAATCATGTATTTATGCTCAGGGAATAGGGCCTATTAAAAGCAAGTTTGGACGTTTTTTGACTTCGATTTTATTAAAAAAACTTGTTTTTATTGCTGTCAGGGATACTGAAAGTCAGAACTTCCTTAAAAAATTAGGAGTTAAATCAGTATTAACCGCTGATCCTGTCTGGAGACTTGAATGTGATGAAATAAAATATGATCTGGATGCCAGCAAAGAAAAAATAAAAGTTGGTATACAACTTAGAAGCTGGCATTCTTTAGACGATAAAAATCTGAAAAATCTGGCAGAAGCAATTAATACAAGCTTTAGTAGTGAAAATTACCAGTTAATATTAATTTCTTTGCAGGACGTGCAGGATCTGGATGTAACAAAACATTTTGAAAAAGTGATGAAACAAGTAAACAAATCTTTTGAAACCAGTATTATATCTAATTTATCAATTTGTGAAGTTTCAGACTTAATAAGCCAACTTAATTTCTTTATCGCAATGAGATTTCATGCTAATCTTATATCAATAAAATTCAATATTCCTACCTTAGCAATATCTTATGATCCAAAAGTAGAGAGCTTATCAACAGATGCACAAATACCTTATATTTCAGTTGATAATATAAATTTAACCGAATTAAGAGAAAAACTTCAGGAATTAATTAATAATAAAGATACTTTCACTGATAAGTTAAAAAATTTTTCTGAGAAAAAACAACGAGAATCTCGACAAAATCTGGAATTATTGAGTAAAATATTAATGTAGCAACAAATTGAAAGCTGGAAAAGTTGAGTCAAGAAATTGGTAGTAACAATTTAAGAGCCTGTATTCTCGGTTATCCTGTTGACCTTGTAAATATGGATGATGCTGTTTGTTTTGCGGATAACTATATAAAAAAATCCACAGGCGGGCATGTTGTTACACTTAATCCTGAAATGATAATGCAGGGAGAAAAAAATACTCAGTTAAGTACTGCATTAAAAAGCGCAGACTTAATTATTCCGGATGGAATAGGAATTATAAAAGCACTTAATAAGCTTGAAATTAAGCATATAAAACAGCTTCCGGGTATAGAATTTTCTGAAAAACTAATAAGTACCTGCGCTGAAAAAGGCTATACAATTGCATTCTTAGGTGCATCAAAAGATACCGTTGACATAATGGTAAAAAATTTAAAAGAAAAATATCCTTCAATTAATATTATATTTGCTCGAGACGGTTATTTCGACGAAAACGCTGAAACTGATATTATCGGGCAACTGGCAGACTTAAAACCTGATGTTCTATTTATAGCACTGGGAGTGCCAAAACAGGAACTTTGGATTCTAAAATATAAAAATACCCTCAATTCAACCTTGATGGTCGGAGTTGGAGGAAGCTTTGACGTTTGGGCAAATAAAGTAAAACGAGCTCCTTTTATATTTAGAAAGTTTGGACTGGAATGGTTTTTCAGGTTAATATCCCAACCCTCCCGATTTAGCAGGATGTTTCCTACCCTGCCGCTGTTTTTTATAAAAGTTGCACTTGATAATAAAAATACAAGAAAAGAGTTTTAAAAATGAGTGAGATTGCAAAGTTAAGCCAGAAAGAAATAGAAGACCTGTCAAAAGTTTCAATGAATCTTAGAAAAGATATATTAACTATGATACATGGAGCTAAATCCGGTCACCCCGGAGGAGCTCTTTCTATCGTTGATATTTTAATCGTACTCTATTCCAAATGTCTAAAACATGATCCAAAATGGAATAAAAGTCCAAACTGGGAAAATAGAGACAGATTTATCCTGGCCAAAGGACACGCCTCAGCTGCTCTGTATGCAGTTCTAGCTGAAGTTGGATATTTCAAAAAAGAAGAATTAAAAACATTCAGGGCTTTGCATTCAAGGTTGCAGGGACATCCATCTTATGGTCTTTTACCCGGCATAGAAGTTTCTACAGGTTCTCTTGGACAGGGATTATCTATGGCATGCGGTGTTGCTCTTGGTTTAAGACTTGATAAAAAAGATTCTCAAGTCTTTACAATAC
Source organism: Candidatus Gastranaerophilales bacterium (assembly GCA_028689995.1). GTDB lineage: Bacteria > Cyanobacteriota > Vampirovibrionia > Gastranaerophilales > UBA9579 > JAQVCB01. The sequence goes on along the minus strand of JAQVCB010000019.1, from coordinate 11,768 downwards.
TAGGAGACGGAGAAACTCAGGAAGGACAAGTTTGGGAAGCTGCTATGACAGCAGCGCATTATAAACTAAATAACTTAACAGCTATTATTGACAGGAACTGCCTTCAAATCGACGGTAGCACAGAATGTGTTATGTCAATCGGTGATATTTCGAAAAAATGGGCAGCATTTGGCTGGCAAGTTCTTGAAATATATGGACACGACTATGAGGAAATTTATGAAGCCCTTCAGAAATCCAGATTAATTGGCAAACAGACCAACTCACCTGTAGTTATTGTCGCCAATACCGTTAAAGGCAAAGGGGTATCATTTATGGAAAATAATGCTTCATGGCATGGAAAAGCTCCTAACGATGAAGAATATAATATTGCCATTGAAGAATTGAGAGGATAGAATATGTTAGCTGAAGTAGGATGGGCAGGTATGCCCATCAGGAAGAAACAGGAAGAGGACAAGTATGTTAGCTGATAAAGTAGTTCAAAGCTCATTAAGAGCAGCTTACGGTGAAACTCTGGTAGAGCTCGGTCATCAAAATCCTAATATTGTAGTTCTTGATGCTGATCTTTCCTGTTCAACTCAAACCCAAAAATTCGCAAAAGTTTTTCCGGAAAGATTTTTTAATATAGGAATTGCTGAACAAGACGCTATGGGTGTTGCGGCAGGACTTAGTACCTGCGGAAAAATACCTTTTGTCAGTACATTTGCAATGTTTGCAACAGGCAGGGCATGGGAACAGATAAGAAATTCAATTGCTTATCCGAATTTTAACGTCAAAATAGTTGCAACACATGGCGGAGTTACTGTAGGTGAAGATGGTGCAAGCCATCAGGCACTGGAAGATGTCAGTATAATGCGTAGTATCCCACATATGACAGTGATAGTTCCGGCAGATAGTCTGGAAACAAGAGAAGCTATTAAATTTGCTGCAAGTTACAAAGGACCTGTTTATATAAGAATAGCAAGATCTTCTATTCCAGAAATTTTTATTGAAGGCGATTACAGCTTTAATTTTCCAAAAGCAAATATTCTAACTGAAGGAATGGATGTAACAATTGTTTCAAATGGCGAAACTGTTCATGAAACATTAAAATGTGCTAAAATGCTTGCAACTAAGGGAATACTTGCAGAAATAATAAATGTGCCTGTTGTAAAACCTCTTGATGAAGAAACGATAATTAAAAGCGCAAAAAAGACAGGTGCAGTTGTAACAATTGAAAATCATTCAATTATTGGTGGCTTAGGAAGTGCAATCAGTGAGTGCCTTTCTGAAAACTGCCCAATTTTGATCAAAAGAATAGGTGTAAAAGATCAGTTTGGTCAAAGCGGAAAAGATACTCAACTTATGGCTGAATATGGACTTATAGCTGAAAAATTTATCGAAGATGTAATAGAGTTAATAAAGAAAAAGTAGAACATATGATAAGATTGACTAATATAACAAAAGAATATGGTGAGCATAGAGCTCTGGATGATCTCAATTTACACATAAAAGTTGGTGAATTTGTATTTCTGGTAGGTTCCAGCGGAGCCGGCAAGTCAACTTTAATGCGTTTGATATATAGAGAAGAGCTTCCCACAGATGGAGAAATTCTTGTAGGTGGAATTGATGTAACAAAAATCAAATATTCTCAGGTTCCACAGCTTAGAAAATGCATGGGGATGGTATTTCAGGATTTTAAACTACTAACAAATCAAAGTGCCTATGACAATGTCGCATATGTAATCAGAGCTTTGGGAATGAGCACAAAAGAAATCGATATGCGCGTAAAAGGAGCCTTAAAAGTTGTAGGCCTTTTACATAAAATTGATGCAAAGCCTTCAGAACTATCCGGCGGTGAACAACAAAGGATAGGTATTGCAAGAGCTATTGTTAATGGACCACCTCTTTTGATTGCAGATGAACCTACAGGAAATCTGGATCCTCAAACTTCTCTTGAAATTATGGAAATATTGGAACAAATTAATTTAAGAGGAACTACAATAGTTGTATCCACTCACGATCAGGCAATTGTTGACCGCTTTAAAAAGAGAGTAGTTACACTTGAAAGTGGAAAAGTTATTAGAGACGTTTATTCAGGAACATATGAATAGCCTGATTATTAATTGAGGTAGTTTTACTAATGATATTTATTTTACCGCTTAACATAGCAACAGAATTAAGAATAATATTCAGAATAATAAAAGAAACTTTTAAAGGTATGCGCAGAACTGGGCTAATGAATATTGTAATTATTGGTACTATGGCTGCAATATTGAGTATATTTGGATGCTTATTTAGAACCAGCCTGGGAATTGCATCTTTTGTACAGGAACTGGGCAATACAATTGAAGCATCAGTTTATTTACAATCAAATGCCAGTCCTCAACGAGTTGCCAATGACATTCTTAAAGTAGGTTATGTCAAAAGTATCAAAATAATTCCTAAAGAAAAAGCATGGCATGACTTAAAAAACCAGATGGATGTTCCTGATATTAAAAATCCACTTCCTGACACTATTCACGTTAGAGTAATTAATCAAAAATATATTGATCAGGTTGTCACTAGAATTAAAATAATCAGAGGAGTTGAAGGGGTTCAGTATGCAAAACAGCTCGCTAGAAAAATCCAGAGCTTAAATGATATTACAAATATTGCAACGATTATTGTTCTTATTTTTCTAGGCGGACTTACATTGTTTATTATCAGCAATACTATTCATCTTGTAATTCAATCCAGAAAAAGAGAAATTGAAATAATGAGACTTATGGGCGTAAGCAACTGGTATATCAAAGCTCCGTATATTCTACAAGGAGCATTTTACGGTCTATCAGGAGCTCTCATTTCATTGATACCCTTACATATATTGCATGGTTATCTTAGCAAGCTTTTTGATTTCTTCCATGTACCTGTACCGGTAACAAATACGAATATTGTTATATTAGCACTACTGATGATGGGTCTTATAGTCGGGTCGACAGGCAGTATCATATCTGTACGCAAATATTTAAAAGTGTAGTTTCATTCACACTTACGCTTTGCAATAAAAAATGTCTCTTTAAAAGAGACATCATAAAGAGCTATTGAAGAAGATAAGAGAAGTGGTTTTCTTATTTTTATTATTTCAAATAATCATTCAAATTTAATCATTTACTTGAATGATTATTTATAAAATGTTATGGAATAATGAATAATTGTTTAAAATAATAATAAAGTTTTTGGATTCAAATATATTTTATATTCTATAGAAGGAGTCGCAAACTCATTGTAGATATATTTTCATATTTAAAAATTTGCCGACATGATCATATTAAAATAATTAGCAGTTTAAGTAAAATATAATCAGTTAAACATGAGAACTACTTTTGAAATAATTACGTCATATAAATGTTCATCATTGAAAAATGTGGTTATATAATAGAAAACGCAGTCGACCCTTGCAAAAGCACCACAAAGCGCAACGTTTAAGTGAATAGCAGTTTTACCTTAAAAATCTTATTCATAGCTTTGCCAGGCATTGCGACTGAAGTCCAGATATAATAAAATTTTTAATTAAATCGGAGTAATTTTTTAACTATGAAATATAGAATTAAAAAGCTAATATTGAGTTTCCTGATAGCAGCTTTTATTTTTTCAACAATTAATTTTAGTGCAACTGCTTCATCCTCAAACCTATCCGAACAAAAAAAAGATGCTTATCTTGCTCTTGCAAAAATTATTTATGATAATAACAACAATATTCTCTATAGAATGCAAACTTTAGAAGAAATGGCAAATTTAGAGGGTTTAAATTTTGACTTCTCTGTTAATCATTTCCAGAATTTCATATCAAAAGATAATAAAACCCAAACTGTAAATAACAACATAGATTCAAAAATCCAATATCTGATAGATAAAAATTATATGTTTGGTTATTTACTTAAAGAATTATCTCAGTCTAATGAACCTGCAATTAAGGAATTTTCAAAAAGTTTATTGAAGAATCTTGATAAAAATGAAGCTTTGCAAGTTTTTACCGAAATGACAAAAAGTAACAACAATGAAGAAAAAATTATTGGAATAAAAGGCCTGGCAAAAATAAATAGTCCTGAATCAACTTATATCTTGCTAGGTATGCTTAATAAAGCATCTATTAATGAAAACCTGTTAATTACTGATATATTAAGTTCTTCTAAAGATATACAAGTTCTGGATACAGCCAGAAACATGCTTAAATCTGAAAAAGATCCCAAAATAATAATAAATCTGGCAATAATACTTATCAATAACGGTGATAATACTTATTTAAAGTTTATACAGGACTATTGTTTTTCTAAAAACATTGAATACCTGAGATATCTAGCATTAAAACTTAAAGATATTAAAGGAAATATTGATTTTTCAATAATTGAAAATTTGAGTTCTCATTCAGATGCAACAATAAAAATTGGAATAATCTCTTTCTTTGAACAATACAAGAATAATATCAAAATTAAATCTCAAAATGATCATATTATTAAAATTTTAAAAAGATATGTTTTTGATGAATCAGACCTTATTAGTCTTGCCGCATTAAAAATTCTTGCAAGCTTTCCGGATAAAAAAATAAATGCTATCATAAAACCTCTAATCTATGATAAACACTTTAGTTTGCCGACAATAAATATAATATTAAGCACAAATAATAGATACTTATTGCCCTCAATATATGAATTAACAAAACTGGATAATGATCAAATAAAAATTCAGTCAGCCAAATGTCTTATAAATTACGGTAAAAACCCCAAAAAAGTATTAAAAAATCTTGCTAATAAAAGTAAAACTATAGATATAAGGCTTTCTGCCTCAATTTTGCTCTATAAAATATCCGGATCAACCAAATATCTTGAAAATATTACTAAAGATTATGATGAATCGACGAAAGAAGCTAAAGATATAGCTGTTCTGTATCTTGCTAATTCAAAATATAAAAATATAACATTAGAAGATTTAAAGACAATTGCTTTTGATAATTCTAGTAAAAATAATGGACTGACAGCAGCTCTTTTGCTTTACAACAATAATAATGATTCAGGATTTGATGTATTAAGAAAATTTTTATCCTCAAGAAAGCCTGTCATTATTACCGATAAATTTCCTATAGAAAATATTTTAACTGCTTTGTTGGAAGATAAAAATAACTGGGTTAAAGTTAACAGTGCTTATAATCTGGCAAGAATGCAAAATAAAAAAGGATTGGATGTTTTAAAAACATTGCTTCTAAGTACCGATGATTCAAAGATCAGGGCTTCTGCTGCAATTATGCTGGGTAATACTGGAAGTCCCAATGATATTGACATTTTAAAATTGGCTTACAATGATAAATTTTGCAGAGTTAGATCAAGCGCAGCACAAGCTGTTATAGAAATAATTTCAAGATATGAACAGGCAAATAATACTAAAAATATAGAAATAAACATTAAATAGTTTTATAATTACTGATACAAGTAGTATTTTCTAAAATATCGGATGGCAAAATTTTTATGGCTAACAACAAACTACAAAATATAATAGATACAATGCCTAATTTACCAACTATGCCTAATATAGTAATGGAGGCATTGAATATAATAGGCAATCCAAAATCAAATATTAACCAACTTTCAAATATTATTTCCAAAGACAGTTCTTTGACTATGCAAATATTAAAACTGGTTAATTCAGCTTATTATGGTTTTCCAACCCAAATAACCACTATAAACAAGGCTATGGCTCTTTTAGGATTAAATCAAGTTAAGAGTTTAATTATGAGTGTCGCAGTACAGCCTATGATGATGTCATATTACGGTATAAATTTATGGGAACATTCAATAAGATGTGCTGTCGGCTGCCAAATCCTTTCTAAAAGCCTGAAACAAGGTGAAACTGATGAAGCGTTTGTCATGGGATTACTGCATGATATCGGTAAAACAATTTTTGAAATACACAATAAAGGTGCTCTAAGTGAGATCGACAGACTTGTTAAGCTCGGCGCTGACAGACTTACAGCTGAAAAGATGATGTTTGGTTTTGATCATACAGAAATTGGCCAGCAATTGGTTAATAAATGGAGGCTTCCGATTTTAATCAGCAATTGCGTCAAGTATCATCACACCCCTCAATTATCTGAAAATATATCCCTGGTGGGAATTGTTTATGTGGCAAACAAAGTATCACAGGAAAAACTGCAATATCCCATTCTTGATTCAGATATAGTTGATACTCTTGACTTTGACATACCTGATCCACAAAAATTAAGGGAAGAAATATTTGAAACCAGCCAATCAATTATCAACGCACTGGCAAAATAGGCAGCATAACTTATTCCAGAAAACAGACTTACTGATAAGTTAAACCCTATCAAGCATGACTTCAAAAACTTTCATTCCTTCTTTTTAAAACTTCATTCCAAAAAAATAATAAAATATTACTTGCGTTGACTGTTTTTGTAGCGTTGAAAATGGGTTCGTGGTATATTTTATAAAGGGGTAAAAATCTTGTGCCATAGAGCCCCTAAGATGTTTAACACTTATAAAAAGGAGACAGCGTTGCTATTAGCAGGAACAATATTATTAGTTTCATATATATTAATTGCTTTTGAGAAAATCCCAAAAGTTACAATTGCAATGCTTGGCGCTGCGATAACTTTGGCTTTGGGGCTCATTCCTCCTGAACACACTTTTAGTCATATTGATTTTAAAGTTATTTTTCTTCTGATAAGTATGATGATTATTGTACATATTGCTGCCAGAAGCGGCCTTTTTAACTGGCTTGCAATAGAGATTTTAAAATTAACAAAAGGAAATCCTATTAAAGTGTTTGCTTCAATGGCTTTATTTACTGCTATTCTTTCAGCTTTTTTAGATAATGTAACTACGGTAATTCTTGTTTTTCCAATTACTTTAGTTATAGCAAGAGAATTAAAAATTGACCCGATTCCTTTTCTTATAACAGAAATTATGGCCTCTAATATAGGTGGTGCTGCCACTTTAATAGGAGATCCTCCGAACATTATAATTGGAAGTGCAGCAGGATTAACTTTTATGGATTTTGTTAAAGAATTATCGCCTGTTATTACTATAATATTTATTGTTTCTACAGCTCTTTTAACTTTTATATTCAGAAAAGAGCTTATTTCTACTTCTGATTTAATGCAACAAGCTGCAAACATTGATAACTCAAAGTCAATTAAGAATAAAGCACTGATGATCAGATCATCAATTATTTTGATACTGGTAATTCTGGGATTTATTTTTTATGACCTGATTCATATCGACGCATATATTATTGCTCTTTTAGGTGCCTCTATACTTTTGTTATTTGAGACTCCAAGACAAATACTTCATGACGTAGAATGGACAACAATATTTTTCTTTATAGGCTTGTTTATTATTATCGGCGGTTTTATAGAAGCAGGTGGCATAAAGTTTTTAGCTGACTTCATTTTAAAGATTACAAAAGGAAATTTGCAATACACAACAATGCTGATATTATGGGCATCCGGTTTTTTATCAGCCATTGTTGATAATATTCCTTATACTGTAACAATGACACCTCTGATTAAATCTTTAAACAGCAGTATAAATATTTATCCATTATGGTGGAGTCTTTCATTAGGTGCATGTTTGGGAGGCAATGCCACTCTAATTGGAGCTGCCGCAAATGTAATTATTTCAGAAGCTTCGGATGCTGCCGGTCATCCTATTTCATTTATGAGATTTATGAAATATGGTGTTTTAATAACCATTGTTTCTCTTTTAATAAGCTCTGTTTATTTGTATTTCAGATTTTTAATTTAATAAATTTCGTTATAGCATGAACGAGTTACGAAAAGCCTGCACTGCCTGCTGACCGCAGCCATTTTCGGCTTTTCTTCACTCCCGCTGCCGCACATTAATCAAACAAATACATAACACTCATGTTTTCTTCGCTTGCTTCAAATGCAAATTCATAGAAAGTATTTGTCAGGTTGGTTTCATCCAGTGTCATAAAATAATCATAAAGATTATCTGCTAAAGTATCAAAAGGTGCTTCAAGCATCCAGTTTGTATTTTCTGTATCAATATCCCCGCATTTTATTTTAGAAAGAGAATGATTCTTTAATTCTTCCTTAATAACCTCAAGTTCTGTTATTAATTCTTCGCAGGTTTCAGGCTCAAGTTTAGCTTTGGCATCAAGACTTTCTATAAGTACCGGAAATTTGCTACCCCATTTATCATCTTCTAAAAGAGAACTAATAGTGCTTAAATAGCAATTTATATATTCATATGAACCAAGTTCGCAGGTTTTATAAGGATCAATATTATCCTCATCACAATCAATATCACATATTATCAGGGTAACATTCATCTAAGAATCTCCACATATATAACAACAGCTAATAAAATATTTATCAGTCCTTAAAAGAAATTTCAATAGAAAAACAAAAAATCCGTAACAAAAATTAGGTAAAATATAAAAATTTCTCTATTAATAAAGGTTCTTATCTACTTAATTAATTTATTTTTATTATTTCAAAATGTAAAGAGAAATTACGAAAAAAATTAAAGCATAACCCTGTTCAAGGGTTATGCTTTAATTTAACAGGTTCATCGCAAAAATAATTACATTATAAAAAGACAAGCTTGTACTTATCACAACTTGTCTTTTCACAATTATTACTTAAGAAAGAATATTTTATGAACGTCTTTTGCGTGCAGCTTCAGCTTTACGTTTTCTTTTAACGCTTGGCTTTTCATATCTTTCTCGACGCTTAATTTCAGATAATATTCCAGCTTTTTGGATTTTTTTCTTGAAACGTTTAAGAGCGCTCTCAATACTTTCGTTTTCGCCAACTTGAATCTCGGACAATCTTCTAACCTCCCTTCCCTTGGGGATGTTATTTACTAAACAGTGAATATTTGCTCTATGTTAAGTCTAAACAGGATTATTTAAAAAACATTTACAAATATTTATTTTTAAATGTTATCATATCTTTTTATTATTTACAATATTAACTTGAAAAAAAGATTATACAAAAGCTCTAATCTAACCAGGTGGCCACTCAAGAGGTCTTCCTCCGAGTATATGTATATGTATATGAAAAACTGTCTGTCCTGCACCTTCTCCTGTATTAATAACCAGACGATAAGCTTCTTTTATATTTAATTTTTCCGCTACTTCCTTAGCTCCAATCATTAATTTACCCAAAAGTTCAATATCATCAGCATGATTTAAAGAAGAGAAATGTTTTTTTGGAATTAACAAAGCATGCTTTGGCGCCTGAGGATTTAAATCATGAAATGCTAAATAATCTTCTGTTTCTAAAATCAGGTTTGAATTAATTTCTTTATTTGCAATTTTGCAAAAAATACAATTTTTATCTCTCATCTAAACCTCCTTTTGTAAGCAAATTCAAGTTTAATCGTAACATAAAGACTGATGCATAACTATACTAAAACGAGTTTATAAAATGAAAATTCTTCATTTCAATTTTATAAACTCCCCCTTCACGATACCTTTACAAGAATCGACCGCAAATATTAGTTTTTTGTTGATAAGAATAATAATTACGTAGCAGTCTCCATAAATAATGAAGAATTGCTACTATATCTGATACATTTTATAGATGCTGAAACAAGTTCAGCATGACACTTTTTGCTGTATAGAAGAAAAATTAATTCACAATTCGAGTTATTCAGATTCTTAAAAAAGAAATTAATTCTTGGATTACTTACAGAAATAGTAAAAATATCGGCATTAATTAAAGATTTAAAACTAAAGATGCTCGAATTAAACTAAAACACCTTTACCCTTCATAATTTTTAGCACAAAGTAAAAGTATACATATTGTTGTAAATCCGGTTTTATACATACAAAAAACCAACACACATAAAGCGTGTTGGGAGGTAAAGTAGTATTAAAATTATCTGTTGTATTTATAATAGTTTAGTTCAATCTTTTTTACATCATTCTTTGTGTTATTCCTGAAAATAACATGGTCTAAATAGCCTGATTTCTTTAGTGTATTTACACTAGTCTAAAAATACTACTATTATTTGTAGGATATTAATATCATTTGTAATACGTTGAATCTTATTCGTAGCATAAAATAACCCTGTTACTTTAACGGTTTTTACCGTTGAAAGTACAGGGTTATGAATTTATAAGATATTTTTATTTAGTTATTGATTCTTCAGTGCTTGCTACTATACCTGTACTGGGTTTTACAAGTATATGTCCGATTCTTGATATATTTCCGCTTTCAATATTTTCAGATGCAGCAGTTGCAGCTCCTTTATTACCAAGACCACTCATTATTTCTGTCATTGCGACTGGATCATTCAGAACAGAAACACTATCACTAAATGATTTTGGAAGATTTTTAAAACATTCTATTGTTGATTTTGTAATACTTAAAGATTCAGCTTCAGCGACTTCTAAACCGGCTGCTTCAAGAGTAGGTTTTGCTGCAACGGCTGCAACAGTAAGTACTCCGGCACCTGCACCAATATCAAAAAAGGCTTTTTCTCTTTCAGCATTGTTTTCTGCTTTTATAGCTTTTTTAATTCCAAGAGCAGCTTGAAGGCCACCATATAATGTTCCTGCTACTACGAGAGCAGGACCTAATTTATTTTTAGTAGCTTTCATTAGTCCTACGCATATAGCTAAAGTACCTGCACCGACTACAAAATTGGTTGCACTTGAAAACATGGTTGTAACTGGTGATATAAAACCTTTTCCAAAATTTGATAATGCTTTGTTAATATCAAACTCTCTATCTTTGGGTTTATCTGATTTTTTAGATTCCTCAAGAGCTTCGATTAAATCTTCAAGATCTTCTGATCCTCTGAAACCTACAGTTTTTTGAGACTGTGCGGAATAATTATTCTGTATTAAAGGTCTACATCCTATATTTGTAATGCCGGTCATAATATAACCTCCAAAAAAGATATTTTAATTTTCAATAAATAAAAGCTCCTGAATCAAGAAAGTTGTTATTTGAACTCTGTATTATTACAAAATATTTACATGATTGAGAATAATACGTTATCTTTCAGTAAAAGTTATTGATAATAAGTTCCTGTGTAGCACCTGTTTCCACTTGGATATTTTATATCAAAAATATCTAAGTGGAAAATTATGAAGTATTTTAGTATTAAAATATACGATAATTATTAAATAGAAACTGTTTTAAATAAATAATATTAGCAATAAATTGGAGAAAGAATGTTAAATAAAGGCGATATAATTGAATTACATATAGATGAACTTGTTTATGGCGGAGATGGAATAGGAAAAATTGAAGGATTCCCGATTTTTGTACCTGATGCTGCACCCGGAGATCTTGTAAAAGTGGAAATAATTTCTTCTTCAAAATCTTATGCAAGGGGTAGTATTGTAGAAATCATTAAACCGTCAGAATACAGAATTAAGTCGACTTGTCCACTGGCTAAAGTTTGTGGTGGATGCCAATGGCAGCATATTCAATATAATGAGCAACTTAAAGCTAAAAAGAAAATAGTTCAGGATAGTCTTAAAAAAATTGCCCGTCTTGATATACCGGTAAATGATGTAATATCAGCTCTTGAAAATCTTGAATATCGCTGTAAAGTTCAATATCCTGTAAGACAGACAAAGGTTTCAAGAAAATATCTTGTCGGATATTTTAAAAAAGGTACTCATGAAGTAGTAAATATTAAATATTGTCCTGTTCAGCCTCGAATTATTGACAAAATTACAGAATTTGTCAGAGAAAAAATGCAAAAATTGCAGTTGAATTCTTATAATGAAAAAACCGGGAAAGGTTTAATTCG
>JAQVCB010000119.1 GCA_028689995.1 Candidatus Gastranaerophilales bacterium | reverse complement strand
CAAATGAGTTTATTTTGAGAGGGGGTAGGTTTTCAGTAAAACAAAAATAAAAACCGCTAATAATTGATATACAAATAAATAAAAATAAAAACCGACAAAATTCAAGTTTTGTCGGTCAGTAGTGATTTAATTTTATCTTTTCGATTCAACAAAAATAAATAACACAAAGTATAAAAAGAACCACTTAAAAATCCGATTAAAAAATTGGAACCTGACCGAATTAGCACGCTAATCAGTTCACATAATGCAATAAAAATTAGAGTAAATGTGTTTACGATTAGCCAAACAGAAAGGTATGTAAGTGTTTTTTTCAGTCCCGACAAATAATTTATTGGGACTGATTTGAAATCTGGCTTTGTCACTCTCCCTGATCGTTTTTCATTTCTTTAAACATATCAATCATTTTCTTCAGGTTTTCAGTGGTTAGTTTAGTCGTTTTTTTTCTTGGATACTTTACTTCTTCCTGACCATTATTTGTCAGACTTTCCCCCATTTTTCTAACCACTTTGTTAATTGAATCTTCATCCCTGTAGTCGCATATGCCATCCCACCCCTGGGTGATATTCTTGTCCAGATTAGGATTGATAATCTTGTTCAAATCAATATTGAAGAAAATCTTAAATGGCGGAATGGTTGAATACATTATAAATTCCTCCGGGGGCATAACGCTGAAACTGAAAGTTCTTTCAGCCTCATCAGTCAAAGCAATTACAAAAAAGTATCTGCCGGGATACTTCATCGCGGCATCCCACTCTGTAAGTGTGGCAGCACCGAAATAGGACTTTGCCTGTCTGGTCATTTTGATTTCAAAATAGTATTTCTCACCTTCTTTCCATGCTTCAATATCAGCAGGCTGACTGATAATTTTAGCAGCAGTATAACCCTGTTGCTGAAGATAAACAATAAATGCGTTTTTTGCTTTTACATCCGATTTTGTTGCCATAACTGTTGTTTTTTAGAGGTTAGTTAGTATTTTAACGTGAGTTCGATATAAGAATTAAAATAATTGGAGTTGTGCAGAGTCAACTCTTTCAGCATTAATAGATGGTTTCTTAGGCAGAAAGCTATAAGCAAGTAAGCCAGCAATCAGATTTGTAATAAAATTGGTAAATGAACGATGTCTTGTATGTTCAATCTGACATATATTTTTCAATTCATCATTAACCGATTCAATCACAGCTCTTTTACGAAGATTTATTTTGTCTTGCAAAGGGATTTCACCACCTTTCATATTGTTTCTGAGCTTTGTAACCAAATGAATACCATCTACAAAAAGAATATCTCTGAGTGTTTGGGAAATATATCCTCTATCGGCATACAGTTTGCCAAACACAGACTTTATAAATGATTCAGAATTAAGTGGTTCACGGTCATCTACATTACCTTGAGTTATGACAAAACTCAGTATTTCACCTTTGTCATTAATGATAATATGTAGTTTAAAGCCAAAGAACCAACCAATGGTGCTCTTGCCTTTAGTGGCAATGCCCGAAAACACTTTATTCTGTTTTTCTCTTTTAATATGACATGCTTTGAGAGTAGTAGAATCAACGAAACTAATTCCGGTACATTCACCCATTCTGCAAAGCTTTAAAAATAGAACCAACGGGAAAGCGACCTGTTGTTGTAGTTCAACAAAACGATTATAGGATACCAATTCCGGGAATTCCTTGTTCAAATGTTGACTTACATAAAACAAATAGTAATGTTTTAAATTCCTATAACCACCTAAATGAAAGGATATTAGAATAGTCATTACTTCGCTATGCGAAAGCTTTCCAGGCTTATTTCTGGTCTTTTTGCCGTTGTCTGCTTGTAAAATATGTTTTTTGTATGATTTATCAAATTACTTTGTAAAATCATCGCATAAATAAAAAATTTCTGTAATTTCGTTGATGGTTAGCATAGTGATGAATTTTAGTTATTTATTTGTAATTCAGCACTATAAATATAATAATTATTTCTGATTTATGCTAACCTTCTAACCATTTTCTTATATCGAACTCACGTTATTTTAGATAATTGAATTCATTATACTCTGAAATTATTTCTTGTCCTGATTGACGATACAAAGGTTGAATAATATTTTCTTATTATCAGAACTTTCCAAGACTTGTAATTGAATTCAATTTCCTTTCGATTTTTATTTGCATTACCAGAATAACTTATAACCCTATCAAATTTCTTATTTATAATGCAAAGGTAAAACCATAAAATAAAACCACCTCCAAATTACAAGGCTTGTAATTTGGGGGTGGTTGAGGTTGTTTATTACAGTGAACTTTTAAGCCTAACGACTGCTATTTTTTATATTAATGATGGTTTGTTCGGTGATAATTATTCTGAACCGGAAATTTATCTTTTTTCTCAATTTTATGGAGAAACTGTCCTTTTGAATATGAATAAAATTCAAAGGGATACTATTGTGTAATTCAGAAAAATATCATTTATTTGCTATTAATTTAAAATTTAATCAAATGTCTTATGCCAACATGCAGAATTAAAGTTTACAATCCAAATCCTTACGATATCAGTGTCAAGGTAGGAGACACCGCAACCGGAGCTCCCAGCTCAAACAGTTTAGTCAGAGCAGGTAAAACTGAATCATTTGGTTTTGCTCAGGGAAAGTGGCTATTCTATGATAGAACTACCAAAAACAGGCCGGCCTTTTTGGCAGGTCAAATTCAGTTTGACAATCAAATGTTCACTATTCCACATGTGCCTAACTGATTGGTTAGCCAGTATAACTATAAGATTTTATTTAATTCAATAATATTGCAGAATGAGTTAATTAGATGAAATTATATCTGAACAGTAAGATAAATTCGAATGGGATATAAAAAGATCTTTAACCAGTAAATGTGGAATAATTTTAATCGCAATATTTCTTCATGCGGAAGAGCTTGTAATTTTTGGGGTGGTTACAGTTTTAAACTAATGAATAAATAAATGGCAATCAATGAACTTGACTGCCATTAAATTCAAAACGTTGTATAAATAAATTGGTCTCTGTAACGTCTAACTTTACCGTCAAAGGTATAAACGTTAAGTTCTCCTCCTGTCCATATTGCATTAGTTGCGGTTTTACCTATAGAAATTGTGATATAAGTGAATTTATCTTTATATACCTTTACTTTATCACCTTCAACTTTCACAACGCCAAAATTCACACATTTACTATCCCAGGCCATTTTATAAATTTTTAATTACATACTTACTCTTACGATTTTCAGCAATCTCGCCTACTCTTATGGATTTTAAGTTACTCCTTATTAATTGATTGTAATTATATTACCCTTTTCTTGAACTGTTTGCCTTTTTTAGAAAGCAATTTCAGTTAACAATTTACTGTCGTTTTATAAAAAAGCAATTATTGTTTTTTAAATACCACTACAGTGTAATTTTATAAATTAATCATGTTTGCTTTTTCCTTTATTTGTTCTTTATACGCACAATTCAAATTAATTCCGTCGCGTTCAAAATTCTGTTAAAGTGTGAAGTTATTCTCTCCTGGAAAATCTTTGGTATAATCAAAAAATATTAAAAATGAGTAGTTAAAACGCATAAAAACATATAAATTGTATTTCGGTGTTTTTTTAATATAGTACTTCGTGGAGACCTTTAAAGGTTAATTAGTCATAAATCACGCACTGCACGAACACGCGAATGGCTGTTTTTACCACGAATAGAGTCGATACAGGCTCCCCCTCCGAAAAACCACCCCCATGCATTGTCGTATTCTGCGGTCTCCGAGCTACTCCAATAGGGATCATCATCAATAAAATTACCTTCACCTTTTAAAAATAGTTGATTATTTATTTCCTCCAGTTCTTCAATAGTTGGTAACCTCCAACCAGAGCCTATAGATTGACAAGCTCTTATAGCTTCCAACCAAGGCATTCCATAAACAAAATCCTTATTGGCTACCTGCAGTTTTTCTCCAGTAAGCGGGTGTTCAATTGTTAGCATATGATTATTAATTAATTATAACCTTACTCTCATTTAAAGGCTTTTCGGGTTCCGCCTGTAATTAAATAAATTGAGAATGAAGATGAGTAATTTATTTGTATTTCTAAAAGAAATATTAAATTTCTTTCATTCTAAATTTTTGACTTCATTTGAACATATATGTTTATTCCAGTTCAGTATTATAAATTTTATTAGTGTTTTTAAACTATTACCACCTGAAATTTCGTATTTTTAATGCAAACGTAAAACTACTAAATATAAACACAACTAAATTACAAGGCTTGTAATTTGGGGTGATTGTTTGATAGAAATGATTTTTTAATATGTAATAACTTCACAGCATATACATGTCGGCATCGTTTTTTATTTTTGCAAAATCATTTATTTTTTCGTAGTCCGCATTAGCAGGTATAACTTGATCTATAATCGATAAATTAAGAGCTTTGTCATTTAGAATATCCTGAATCGTATCAACTATATTCCAGTCAGAGATTGGTTTAGGTTTTAGTATTCTTTCAAACACTTCTGATAAGTGTAATAATTTGCTGACATTTTTTAATATCAAATTAATATCAGAATAATCAAGTTCGTCTTTAAACGTCCTATATTCTGAGGGTTGTTTATTGGCGAAATTTCTCATAAAAGTCCTTTCTTCATCTGTGTCAAGACAAATATAAGCAAATAGCTGTGCTATCCATTCGTGGATGAAACATGCATTTAACTGACTGTTATCTTCGCTAACTGACAAATCTACAAGTATATTATTGCATTCCTTAGGTAATCCTGAGTAATTATAAAACCAGTAGTGACCAATTTCATGGTATAATACAATTTTTAGTAATATTTGAAAATCTCGAGCTGAATTTGCATGATCAGATGCGACCTTCAAACCTAAAAGATAGATTTTTATCAGTTTGGAATCAGGAAAATACTCTCCTAAGAACTGATAAACAGGAATATCAAATACATCATTATTATCATTATGAGCAACTTTATAATCAGAAATTTTTTCTTTTAGCTCATCTGAAAATTCTACTTTAATCTCAAAATCTTTTAATTCTGGAAACAATGCCAGAATTTTGTTTGATATAATTTCCGAATTATTTAAGTCGTAATTTATTTGATTCTCTTTCATAGGTTTATTCTTTTATTAGATTTATGATTTTCTGAAAATTTGGAAAATAGTACATGTTTGACGTCATCAAAATATCTATGCTTTCTAAAGTATCATCAAATTCAGCGTTTTTCAAAAATTCAAGTAATTTTACTATACGATTTTCAAAACCATTTATATAAAAATCATTCACAATTCCAGACTTATTTGGTTTATATTGTAAGGAATGTGTTTTAAATAGATCAATATTAATAATGTATAATGAGAATTCATTAATATGCGACATTTTGCAAAATAATTTGTAGTCTGATAACTGCAAAAATTTCATACCAGCAATTCCTTTATCCGAAATATCAAATTTAAAATAGTTATATTCAGCTATTAAATAGTCATTGCATATATCCAACATCAATTTACGTTCAGAATCCTTTTCTAAAGAATAGTATGCAAGCATTTGGGAAACCCAATTAAAAATTAATTGAAAGCTTGATAAGTCATTTGAAAATAAATCAATTGGATGAAGCACCAAAGGATTGATTAAATCTTTCTTAAAACCCAAATGATTGAAAAACCAGAAATTTCCAATTTCATGTAAAACAACTATCTTAAGTAATAATTGAAATTTTTCTTCTTCAAACCATTTGTTAAAAATAAATTAATTCCCTGAAGGTATATAAATATTGTTTTGCATTCATGATTATATTCTCCAAAGAACTTATCAATTGGGACTTTATCATTTGATTGAAATTCTTTATGAATTTGCATAAATTCATCCGAAAAAATAATTTTTATATTATACTCTTTCAATTCCGGAAACTTGGAGTAAACCTGTTCAAGGATTTCCCCACTACTGTTGTAATCATAAATTATACTCATAATTTCTTAGTATTAAATATTTAATCTGAATGAATTTGCAATTATACAAGTAATATTTTTCTCAGAAAAACTTTACAAGCCTTTTAGTGTTGGATCCATATTAACCAAATGTCTGGGAAGACTGATTTTCCGGACTCCTCCTTGATTTCCGTCAATGTAGTAATTGGAGGCTGTAAACGGCGACATAACTTCGATAAAAGCTCTTTTTAATAAACTCGAATTTTCATGCATGGAATTTTCGTAAGTATCGACTAGCTTTCTAATTGCGGGTGAAATTTGATTGGAACTTGCCATGCTCTTGGACAATTCACAGTATATTTTATTTAATGCAGAAATATGGTTTTGTAAATCTGTAAATTTCATCCCATCAGGACGATTCAGAAAAAAAATTAATAAAGTCATGGGCAACGGCCCCATCTTCACTTCTTTTGGTCCGTTTGGAGGCGTAATGCCAGTTAATGTGACTTTGTAATTCCCTTTTTTTCCTGAGATTTTCAATCTGCTCAGATTCTGTGTATTCTGCTGCAAATCATCATAAACCCCTTTTAATCCTGCACAAACTTCATTAATATGCTTGAATGAACCTTTCTCTGTTTTATCTAAATATGCTTGATAATCTCCAAGAAAAAGTTCTTGTAATTCTTCCTTTAAAACTTCATATTGAGATTTAGTTATAAAGCCCATAAATGAAGATGCTCTACTGGCAATATCAATAGCCAATTTTCTGGAATGCTGAGCAAAATAATAAAACTGAGCAATTAAATTCTCATCGGCATTTAATTCATACGCCAAATCTGATTTTTCAGATTTTTCATCATCGAACGAAAGCAATCCACAACCTATCCCTGTTTTTCCTTCACCTTCAATAAGGTCGCGGTAAATATCCTGTATATCTGTATCGACGAGCTTTGAGGGATCATAAGTAGGATGGTTGTATTGTAGCTGTTCAATATATGATTTGTCTTTCAGTACATAGGGGAGATAAAGAAAATTGATATGAAAATCTTCACTGAAAGCTTTCACTATTTGTTCATAGTTTTCAACAATGAAGCTATTAATTTCGGAATTATAACTCTCCTCTATATAAAGGATGGATTTTGGGCTGGTAGTGGGGTCTAAGATATTCATATTTTTAGATTTGTTGTTTTGCAAATATAATAAAAATAATTGATATATGCCTAAAAATCAGACTCAAATATGTTCGAATGTTCTCAAATAGAAAACCTGTATTATTTGTTACAGGTCAGCTGTTGTATTTATTACAAATCACTACTGACCGACAAAAAATTGATTTAGCAAAAAGGGAAGCCATCTAAGCGATAACTTCCCCCGATATAGTACTTTTGTTTTACCACAAACACATAGACTATATGGGCAAAGATATAACAAA
>JAQVCB010000018.1 GCA_028689995.1 Candidatus Gastranaerophilales bacterium | reverse complement strand
GATGGTGTTCCTCTAATTGGAATGTTACGAGATGGCGTTGTATCTTCATCAAAAGCAACAGAAGAAGCTATTGAAAAAGCCCTTGCTGAAACTCCTAAAAAAAGGGGTGGAGTAATTGATGATTTCCAAGAAGCTCTTGAAGTAATTGCTGAAAAAATGCAGGGTAAACCCTAAATTTTATCTACCTGAGCATTAATAAGATTACCAGCTTTAGTTCCAAAATAGCTGCCAAGCCCAATACCAACAAGAGAACCAGCTGCCCCATTTTTAGATGCTAAAAATGCTCCAAGAACTGCACTTGCTATGATAAATGAAAATACGTTGATTGTTGATTTCACTAATTGTTTGTTTCCATTGATTATATTATCTTTTAAGTTCTTTGAAGATGTAAAAGCCCTATATATTGAGGATAATTCAAAAGCAGAAAAAGCGTAAACTGAAATAACAGGAACTCTCATCATTCCTCTGCCTATGAGACTGGATAATTTGTTACCTTCAAGCATAAATGCTTTTACCATTCCACCTTTAATTTTATTAGGTCTTGATGTTCGCATTACATATTCAGTAGGTTCTCCAAGTTTATTAAGTAATTTGTTGCCAAACTTAGTATCATATAGTGATACATCATAATATGCTAACTTGTTTTGTATGTTTTTAGGGAGTTTACATATTAATGGTTCAAGCAATGTACCTCTAAAGAAACTGAATTTTACCTGATGAGTGTTTGGAGTTCTTATTTCACCTTCCTTTAAAGGAATATTTAATATCTGTTTTCCTGCATTACCAATATCTCTTCCATCTTCAGGGATATTTAAGGCAAGTATGGCTAATTTCCCCCATCCTTTAGAATCTTCATCATTATCAAATGAATCTCTGC
Source organism: Candidatus Gastranaerophilales bacterium (assembly GCA_028689995.1). Classification (GTDB taxonomy): domain Bacteria; phylum Cyanobacteriota; class Vampirovibrionia; order Gastranaerophilales; family UBA9579; genus JAQVCB01. Next base: position 34,781 of record JAQVCB010000018.1, on the reverse strand, counting down.
ATCCAATTCCTCTTCTGACAAAAGGAACTGAACTTGCAATTCCTTCAACAAGTGCTTTTTCAAACTGTATCTTCTTATCATCATTTGAAGAATTATTACTGGATGAATCAATACCCTGTATAGTAGAAGGAATATTATGTCTTCTGAATGCCTCAAATACATCTTTATCAGTAGACTTAATTTGAGTTATATCATTCCATAGTTTATTATCAGGTCTGAATGGATTTCTTCTGTCTTCTCCACCTCTTCTTTCTGCACCAGAATAAGACAGGTCATTATCTTGTCTCCTGTCTTGCTGTTTAGCAGCTATATATTGAGGATAGATACTTGATAGTTCCAAGATATTTCCAACCTCATGATTTATGTATTTTGTTTCCTATAATAATTAAAACAAACCTGTAAAGATAATTGCTATTTTTGATGTTAATATCACAGAATATTAAACTGTATATGTGTACTATTAAGTTAGAATTATGTGTAGTAAATTCTTACTACACACGATATAAGACCTGAATTAAAATAAATATCCTTGCTGTTTAGGCATCTTTAGATTCTAAAATCATTGTCATATCAGCTTTATCTGTATATTACGCTTAACTGAATATTGATATTGCAAGAATCATATTTACTGTAAACAATAGAGACTGATTAACTATGTAAGATACAGATAAGGAGTGAGTTTCAGACTTGTTGTATCAAAGACACTTATATTAGTTCAATGCTTGCCTTTGTGTTTCATGCAAACATTTAAATATTCTTCTGTTAAAACTCTCGTTATTGACACCACTAGGGTGTGGATAACCCCTATATGCCCAACATAAAACCGATAGGGGGGATAGTATTGTATATATGTACCTGACTTGCCTATATTAACTGTATAACTTATTAGTTTATAAACGTGTCAGTTTAAAGGTTTTTTAAGCCCTGTAAGGGATAGGATGGATACATCCAAAAGTTAAAAAATCAATTCGGTATTAATCCTCTTGAAAACCAAAACCTTTCATAGCACTCTTGTTATACAGGGTTATATTATGATAGTGAAGCCTTTTGGTTGATATTTACAGAACTTACAGTAAAAGTTGTAACTTTCATATTGTATTTTATATTCTTATGATACTTTATGACTTTTTCTGTAAAAAGTGTAAAATAAGCAAATAACAGTGAATTTAATACATTTTATCCTATACATATACTTACATAATGGACACAAGAGGGAAACATCAAACTTTCTTCTTATGAATGTGCCGATCAACTAAAAGGAGATAGGGAGAATTGACAGTAAAACGTCAAGACAAGCTACCTGTATGATGAAAACATACTTGGAATAGTCATAATACAGGGTTTTTAAAAACCTTGTATTAGCTTTATCCCTTTGTAAACCCTGTAACTACCTACAGGGTGACTTTCAATACCCAACTGCTTTAACTGACTACCAAAAGTTCTTTTCGGTAAACATTTTTCGTTTGATCTTATACACCAGATCTTATAACTTGAGTACAAATCTGAACATGTTACTTCTTTAGTTTCTTCAATTAGGCAGCATTCATCGATAAATTGAGCAACAGAGCATTGTTCATCTCTGTATTGATTTGTAGCCTTTTCTATATCTGGTGGAAGACTTAATCCTTTTTCCTTCCAAGTTTTCAACCCTGTTAATGCCCAATTTAAAATGCCAGACAGTTCAGATTCTAATTTTTCTTGCATTTGGAGGTCTCTTTTCTCTGGTTTAATTGAAACATTAAATTCCACAAACCTTATTCTTCTCCAAATTCCCTCATCTGTTCCTGTTATCTTGGGTTTATGATTTGTTGCCATAAATATCTTATGAGTTGGAGCAAATTCAAAATGTTCCTGATATAAGAATCTTGCAACAACTTTATCTTTGCCTGTCATTTGCTTAATTACAGACTCTGAAATCCTTGATTCGCATTCTGCCTCTGTCACAGTTACAAATCTTGCACCTTTAAGTCTGGCAATATCATTTCTAATACTGGCATTTTTATTTGAAAGAATGGTTGTTATATCGGTCTGTTTTGCATAATCTCCCATTAACTTTCTAATTACTTCCAAAAATGTAGTTTTTCCGTTTGCACCTAATCCATAAAATATAAATATACACTGTTCATCACAACTTCCAGTAAGACTGTAGCCAATAGCTGTTTGTAAAAATTCTTTTATATCTTTATTGCCACTAGTGATATCATCTAAAAACTTATTAAAAAGAGGACTTTCTGCAATATGATCATGTTCAACTGAAATTATTTTGGTAATATAATCTTCCCTTTTATGCTCTTCAAGCTCACCTGTTTCAAGGTTTAAAGTTCCATTCAGACAATTTAAAAGCATTATGTTTGAATCAAGTTCTTCATGTTTTATTGTTACTTCAGATTTAGCAAGGCTTAACATAGAATTAATGCTTGACATGTTTTCAGATCTTAGAGCATGCTTTTGAAGTTCTTGTCCTTCTTTTGATTTGCCTGACGTAAAGAGTTTTTTTGACTCATCATGGATATTTTTGATGACATTTTTGGCTAGAGATTCAATTTTGCCTAAATAATCGAATTCCCATTTTCGACCATCCCATATTAACCATTTTTTCGCTTCAGGAGAATATCTTATATTATCTCCGTATTGGGCGATCAATCTTTCAGCATTGCCATTATCTGTCAAGTTATAAGTTTTATTAGGAGAGGTTATCCTTTCCTCTTTATTATAGGATTTTTTCTTTGTCATTTTTTCCTCCTGTATCAACTTGTTTCATTAGTTTCTTCCTGTTTTTTAAAATATTTTTCTATAGCAGATTTTGCGAGACAGTTCGCTCTGTTTTTCCATTCATCTATACAGTGTTTATTCGTTTTTATAAAATCAACTTTGAGGCTTTCACTAAGTTCGATAGCTTGAATCCACAAGTCCATATTTGCTATTTTCTTCCATTTTTTTTCGTTCCAAGTCTTGTAAGTTTTATACTTCAGGTAGTTAATAGCGTACTTACTATCTGAATAAACTATAATTGGAATATTTTTAAGCTTAATATCTTCATTAATGAACTTTAAAGCTTGGATAACAGCTATTAGTTCAACCCTTTGAATGGTAGTTCCTTCTTCTATGCCAGAACATTCAATATCTTCTTTATCATCATGGATGACAAATGACCAAGCCCCAACGCTATCAGGCTCTCCATTTCTATGACAGACTGCATCAGTGTATACTTTTATCATTACTGCCATTTTCCTTTCTTTTTATTTGTTCTGCTAAATTTGTCATTGTCTTTACTTGCCTCTTGTCTTTCTATATTTCTGTTCTCTCTTAGTTCAACTAACAGTTTCATTAGATCAGCCACATTATCAATTATCTCTTGAGCATCATTCTCACCGAGTTGTAATTGGTAATGTATTTCAAAATGTTTTATAGTCTGCTGAATTAAGTTTTGACTAGCTACCATATTAACCTACCAGTTTATTTAGCTATCTAGTCCAATTATAATCCAAGCACACAGCCTACTTCCACGGAATTAAACTTATAAAAGTCATATTCTACAAATACATGGAATCTAACTTCAAAAAGTTAAATTCCATACTCTTTGTTTATTATTATTTTGTGATTATTTCTTTGTTACAGCTTTATGAAGGGTATCAATACTAATAGGAAATTCTTCTAATGATAGGATCGGTTTCTTTGGATCATTCATACTTGAATAAGATGGCATATGATTTTCTAAATAAATTGTTCTGATAATAAAAATGCAAGTTAATTTCCAAGCAGGTGTTTTTAGTATCAGATCATAAATTAATTCATATATTTCTTTATCTTCTTTTGTTTGATTTTTTAACCAAGTATCTTCTTTCAATGATGTATCTTTAAAGCTTTTTTTTAATCTTTTAATTTTTTTAAAGTTGTTATCCCAAAGCCATTTTGCTTTTGATTTTTCTTCGTCAGACATAATCATTTTAGAACTGGACTTACCACCTTTACTTGCTCCTATCCTTATTTTGATCTTTTTAGCCAGTGGTTTTGTAATTCTTTCATCTACTAAACTTGCATTTGGTTGATACTCTTTTTTTAAATCATCAATGTTAGCTTCTAAAAATTTGAGTTTAGCTAATTCTTCAATTTTACGTATATATAAAGGAACTGCAATTGTTATCTCATCAAGCATTTCTTGAATAGAATCATTGATTTTCTCTTGTATATTCCTATTAATGTATTGAGCAGATAATTTTGTTGTTATATCAATAATATATTGATTCTTATAAGCTAAAAATTCTTTTACCTGTTCTTGAGTTATATTTGTCCCTAATTTAGTATTTAGTTTCATCATGTAAAAATTTAGATAGTCTTTATGTTCATTTAATTCTTCAAAATCTCGCCATTTCCATTCAATATCAATAGGTATATCAAATTTTTCTATAGCTGCTTTCCAGAAAGATTTAATCAGTTCAATTGATACATCATTATGAAATTTACCCTCAAATATTATTTTTTCAAAAACTTTTACTTTTATAGGGATAGTTTTATCAACATCTAAAATCTTTCCTGTTATTTTATCTTTAATTTTCCAAGTATCTTCAGGATTTATTTCTTTAAAAAACGAATTATTTAGATCATTACTAATATTTTTACTCTTATCATTGATAGGCTTCATAAGATATACCTGTTTATTAAATATACAATATTTAGAAATATGCAAATATAAAGAACTTTCATTCCTCAGTCGAATAAAATATTTAAAACAGTAGTCGGTTTTATAAGAAACTTGTCAATAAATAAGTTCTAAATGTTTCTAAGTTGGGGAGCCATTCTTTATAAGAGAGTCCTTTGGCTAAAATGTCAAAGGGCTTTTTGTACTCATAGCTTAGCTTTTTGTCTATGAGGGTGCAGTTCCAAAGTAACTTTTTTAGAATGTTGGCTTTATTTTCAGGTTTCTCTTTTTAAAATATTTTTAATTATTTTGCGTAACTCCTGTATTGAGACCGCTGCATAACTATAATTTTTGTTAAAAAGTTAAAATTTGCGGTCGACCCTTGTAAAAGCGAAAGCCGTGCAGAGCGGGCTTTGCCCGGTTGTAACGGCTGTAGGCTAGATATAAAAAAAACAATATTTTTATAGTTATGCATCAGTCTTGTATTAATAAGCTGTCTGAAAACTGATTAAATTTTTGTCATATTATTGTCGAGTATATAATATTTGGTTACTTTTATGAGATTAAATCAGCTACAAAATTAAATTTATACTCATTTTCCTTTAATAAATTATTAATAAAAGGAAGTATTTTCTCTTTATCTAATATCATCAGAACAAGAGCATCAGGCATAAGTTTCTGAAGGTCATTTGTTGAATAGATTTTATAATTCTCGATCATCTGCCCTCGTTTATCAGGATTATTGTCAATAAATCCAATTATATTCAAGCCTGTTAAATCATAGATTTTTAAAAATTCCTGAGCAAACTGTCCTGCTCCATAAAAACATATTTTTTTATTCTTATTAGCCTTAATAAACTCCATTACCTTTTTTCTAATCGAATTTCTCTTGAGGTAATAAATCATATTCAGTTTTATAAGGTCCTGACTACTGCCGGTATCTTTATTATGAAACCATCTTTTTATGTAACCCAGCTTCCAGTAGCATTTTACATATTCTTCCTCATAACTGGATGTCTTTAAAAAAGATTTTATACGATTTGGAGGTCTGGCAATATATCTTTGAGTGTTTATATGCCCGTCAACATGTATTAAATTGCCCAATAAAACGGCTTCTTGATAAGTTGGATTTGTTAAAATCCTGCTAATCGGCTTAATAGCTAATTCTTTTGAGATTTTTATTTCTCCGAATTCCTTTTGAATTTGCTGAAAATCCTTAATAAAATCAAGTACCCCCTGTTGAACTTTCATTCCTTTCTTTATTTTTTCAAGATTGCAATCAAGATCGAAAACTGGTTCCATACTTTCCCTGAACTTGACTACACTGCCATGCGGAGCGATATGAAAGAACTCAAAAAGTTCAACACACTGCATAACTGTATTTTTAATTTGCTCAGGTTTATCAAAATCAAATAAATAACCTGAAACACCTAAATCTTTTGCAGCTACATCCTGCGCAGTCTTGAATGTTCCAAGATAATACCCGTTTATATTAGCTTCATTTGAAAATGACCTTATGACTTTACTTAATGAATTTTGTAAAGAAGCACCCCACCCGATATCAACCAATGCAAAATTATTTGAGTCAAATATACCTGCATTTTTCAGGTATTTAATCAGATTTTCTTTTTCTGTCCTGGCAAGATTTTTCAGGTCATCATATATTAAATTGTAAAATTTTGACAAATTATCAAAGTCTTCTTTGGTTACTATTCTGTCATCTTTGCCTTTAAATCCTGCTTGTTTAATCAAAGTCGCATATTTATCGGGATCAAAATCAATTTTTTCTAAAAATTGAGAAACTTTTAAACCATATAACCTGCAATGCATATATTTCAAAACATCTTCATCGTCATTATCAGCTAAAGACGGTATATGCATCGACCTTCTTGAAGCATACAAATATTGAGACGGTGGCAACGATTTATCTGAGCTTGCTACAAGATCATAAATTTTCTTTAATATATATCCATCTCGAGCCAGAAAGAAAACTTTTTCTGCTTTATCTCTTTTCAGCATATCAATAAGCCAGTAGGTAAAACCTAACTGCATTAATCCTACTTGTTTATAGCCTAATTCATACCAGAAATTTTTATCTTTAGTACTTTTTTGAGATTTAGAAGAATAAAATTTATTTGCTAAAGCTGTGAGATAAATATAAGCTGCATCTGATTGCTCAATTTCCATAACAGGATTATAAATTTCATTAACAAATTCTGAGCATCCTAAAGCCTTATCAAAACATTCTTTATATTTACTTGCATCGATTAATTTTTTTATTTCATTAACCATTACTCAATACTTTGTCTTTAAATGTATTCAAGTAGTTTTTTAAATCTTCAGGCGTTCCTGTTCCATGCATTGAGGATGCAGGAATATCATATATCCCTATTTTTGCTCCTGCTTTAACAGCATAATTGTAAACAGGGCAGGTATAAAACTCATTATTAACTCTATCATTATTTATAATCATATCAATTGCCGCATCGACAAAAATAGAGCCTTTTTTAAAGTAATAAAGACCAACTGTTGCATGATTGCTTATTGGTACTTTTTCTTTGGTTTCAGTAACAAAACCGTTGCTGTCTATTTTTGCATAACTCCATTTAGGATGATTATCTTCAAATGTAAGAATTGATCCGTCCAAATTTCTGTTAACAGCATCATTTACAAAATCCTGAACTGAAATATCAACAATCTGATCACTATTAGCTATCATTAAAGGTTCATCGTTATTTATCAGTTTATGTGAAAAAAGAACTGTGCAGGCTGCACCTTCTGTTAGTCGGTCTATAGTAATGAATTCAACATTATAGTTTTGTTCTATATTTTTAACTGTATCAATTTCTGACTCTAAATGTTCTTTTCTTGCAATAAGAATATATTTAGCATTATCAAGTTTTAGATTTTCAATTACATGAATAATCATAGGCTTGCCCATTATTTCAATAAATGGTTTGGGACTTGTATATCCTGCTTCTTTGAATCTATTTCCTAACCCAGCCATTGGAATTACAATATTCAAAATAAATCCTTTCTAATAATTATTCACTCTTGATTCTCAACCAAACGAATTTTTATACAGTTCTCAATTTTTTTGAATCTTCTGCAAATGACTCAACTCCCTGCGCTGTGGAAAATGAATAGTAATTATCACGATCAATCTGATATACTCCTATTTTTGCGTGATTCAAAATCATTTCATTATAGGTAGGACATACATAATATAATCCGTCGACCTGCGCATCTTTTCTTATCATATTTTTGGCGGCTTCAACATAGTCCTTGCCATTTTTGAAATAGAAAAAACCTGCGGTTGCATATTTACTTATAGGTCTTTTCTCTGCTGTTTCTATTACAAAGTTCTCATCATCCAGACGAACATACGACCAGCGTGGATGAACAGAATCAAATGTAATAATTCCTCCATCCAGATCTCTATCTTTAAAATTTTTAATTGCTTTGTCCAGATCTTCATGAATATATTGATCACCATTAGTAATAATTAAAGGCTCATCCTTATTAATTAAATCAATGGCAAAAAGGGCTGTACAAGCTGCACCTCGTGTAATATTTTCAACGGTAATTACCTTTGCATTTGGAACTAATAATTTGATAATGTTTTCATAATGATAACGTTCACTCTCTTCTTTTCTGATAACAAATATAAACTCTGAATCAGATAAAGTTGTTATATTTTCGATAACTTTTTGGAGAAGAGGCTTTCCGTCAACTTCAATAAGAAATTTAGGAAAAATATACCCCTGATTCTCAAAGTTTTTTGAATTTCCGGCTAATAATACGAGTACTTTCATGAATTTTCCTCAATATTTTTAATATGACTCATTATGTTTTCATAATTTACATCACTTACAGACTTTATCACCATTAAATGTGCCCCGCTGGCTTTTGCAGCAGCAATGCCATTCTCATTATCTTCAACAATCAAACATTCTTTAGGCGATAAACCGAATCTATTAACAGCGGTGTTATATATTTCAGGATCAGGCTTGCTTTTTGATACATCCTGATTACTCAGGGTAAATTCCAAATATTTTTTCAGATTACTTTTATCCATCATCATATCAACAGTTTGCCTGACAGAATTTGAAGCAACTGCCATAAGGTATCCATTGAATTTAAGCTTTGATAAAGCATATTCGTGGTAAGAAACAGGCTTACATTTAGTAAAAATATATTCTAATGTATAAATTTGCTTCATTTCATTAATAAATTTATGCAAGCCTCTGGGTAGTTCACGTTCAACAGACAAAATCTCAAGCTTTTGTCTCGTAGGAAGCCCATCAAACATCGATAAATGATCGTGCTGATTAATAGTATATCCAAATAATTCAAGAGCCTTATTTAGTGCTTCATAATGCCACTCTTTAGCATCTATCAAGACCCCATCCATATCAAAAATTATAGCTTTAATCAATCTTCCACTCACTCCAACTTCAAATAGAGACGACATTCATGATAATTATTATAACACTTAAATTCTTAACTCAAAAAATCAACTTCAACTATTAAGGTAAAGGAAAAGTTGTCAACAGACAAACATAACGTCATCCTGAGGAGTGCAACTACGTGAGGATCTTGCCAATATTCATAGATTATATCAATCTAATATTCGATATTTATGGTTCGTAATAATCAGCAAAGTTGGTTAGATTGCCACGCTCCCGCTAGTCGCTCGCAATGACAGTTATAGTAATTTAGCTAATCTTCTTTACATCAGTTATCCTGAAACAGGTCATAAACTATGTTGAAATTCAGATTTTTCTCAATTTTAAAACTGTTTAGAAATTTTAGGGCCTGATCATATTGAATAACAGTCACCGCTATAATATCAGGATTGAGTTTTTCAATATCTTCCGGCTGATAAATATTATAATTACTAATTTTCTGTCCTTTTTTATCAAGGGCTTTATCAACAAAACCTAAAACATTCAAACCGGAAAAGTTATACTGTCTAATCAACTCCTGTGCAAACAATCCTGCTCCATAAAAAACAATTTTTTTATTTTCAGCTTCTTTTATCAAAAAATTTATTTTTCGTTTTGTATTTGGATGGTTTAAAAACCATGCATTTTTTTCAGTCGAGGAATTATAAAAATATGCTGACAAACCTTTTTTTTCTGCATTATTCACATCAGTTTGGTAATTATCGCCGATATGTAAAATTTTATCAGGTGAAATATTCAATTTGTTTAGCAAATACCTGTATTGATTTCCTGTATATTTTGTAAAACCTGTCTCAGATGAAATAATTAATTCATTAAATTTTGTATAATGATTTTTTTTAAGAATTTTACATATATCATCGTGAGAAAGATACATATCAGAAAGAAAAATAATTTTCTTATTTTTTTCAAGGCAATAATTATAAATATTAAAAATAAAATTATCTTTTTTACTGAAATTTATTTCAGTCTGAACTTCAATTTCCTGAATTTTCTTTACTGTTTCATCATCTAACTGTAAATTATTTTTAAAACCGTAATAAATCTGATCTAAAGTTATTTCTTCAGTATCTTTAAATACTTCTCTTGCCTGATCTTCGGCCAATACACGTTCATCTGTAAAATTTTTAATAACTTCTTTTTTATAAAACCTGCTAACTCTTCTTTCAACAAATTTAAACAGATCCTCAGGTCTAAAAAGGCCTCTTCTTTTGATCACAGTATCAAATACATCAAACGAGATGTATTCACTCTTGTCTATCAAATCCAGCAGGTTTTTATCCATATATTAAACTATATTCTCCGGTTATTTTAGAGTAAATTTAATTATAAATTGAGATACATGATTTCACCATGATATTTATTTCTAATGTATTCTTCAACTACACACGGATTTATGACAGTTATAACCAATAAATCAATATTTAACTTCAACATTTTATCAGGATTAAGTACAGGATATCCTGAAATTTCAGTACCAGTTAATGATTCATCCTTGTCAAAAATTCCCTTTATATTTATATCTAAAAAATTATACTCTTTTAATAAATTCTGAAAATATGCACCGGCTCCATAACAATATATTTCTTTATCCTTATAATTATGTCTGAGTGAGTTTAGATTTTTTAGAACTGATTCCCTGTTTACATTCTTAATATCAAATTCCGATTTTTTATCTTCTTTTAATTCGTTTTTCAAGGCTTCAGCATTAAAATAACGGGAAAAATTAACTAAAAATCCGATTCCCTGACAATTATTTGCTATATCCTGCCTTAAAAGCCTGTTTCGTATTATTGAATCATATTTTTTATGAACTGCAATACCACTACCAAAAATAGTATTTGCAAGATTTTGTTCTTTTATATCTGGTCTGAGATGGTAATTTGCAAGAAATTCCGGGATTACGAATATATCTTTCTTTTGTAAAAATCTAAGATTGAACTCCCAGTCCTCCAATACTTCCAATTCTTCATCATAATAGCCGATCTCATCATGAACTTCTCTTTTATAAACAAAACTAATAGGTGGAAATGTATTATTTGACGCCATTTTATATAAACTTGCGCAATTCATGTCTTTGTTAAAAGGCTCAGTAAAAATTTTTTTAATTTTGTCTTTCTCTACTTTTTCATAAACAGCATTACTATAAGTTACAACACCTTTATAATCAGTCTCTTCTAAAAGTTTCACACATTTTTCCAGGAATTCAGGTTCCCAACTGTCATCATCGTCATGAATTACAATATATTTACATTTACTGGATTTTATACCGATATTTGCAGCAACAGGCCTTAGCTTAGTCTTTTCTTTAGTATGGATTAATTTAATTTTATCATTGAAAGTTTTTTTATACGGCATTATAAAATCTTCAATATCTGTTTTTATACCGCCGTCATTGACAATAATAGCTTCCCAATCTTTAAAAGTTTGACCGGAAATACTCTCAATAGCCCTTTTTAAAAATAGGAGCCTGTCTTTAGTTCTTACAATTATTGAAACTTTACTCATAATTTTGCTATATAAATCTTATCTGCTTTACAAATACTGTCAACGTAGTCTTTAACGTCATCAATATTATACACTGTAACAAGCAGCAAATCGATATCAAAGTCAGACATATTTTGCGGATTATGTATAGTCCAATTATTAATTTTTTTTCCTTCTTTTTTGACATCGTAATCAAAAACCCCGCAAACAGGTAATGAAGCAATCTTTGTCTGTTTTAAAAGCAGTTCAAGAAAAATCCCGCCACCGTACAAATATATATTTTTATCTTTATAATCATATTTTATCGTGTCAATTATGTTATTAAAACAGATTTTCTGCCATGAATTCAAATTGTTTATAGTTTTACTTGGCGCAGTCTGGAATTTCATATCTTTTATGGATTTTAGTTCCTTAATAATTACGGATAGAGACAAAACTTCATGGCTTTGAATTAATTTTAAAGTATAAAAATACTTCCAATTTTTTTCATGACAAATTTGAGCATATCTTTTTATCCAATTTATGTGACTTTGAGGTATTAAATGTTTAATTTTTTGAACTCGTTCAAGCTTTTTACCCCATTTGTAAAACTCGGGAACAAGATAAGTATGATAATATTTTGCTTCTTTATCATTATGAACCCTATTACCTTCATGTGCTCTTCTAAGTGCTACTGGCTTCTCTATTGATTGCCTTGTCAGATTACCAGCAGCTGCAAGTTTCCATGCAAAATGAGTATCCTGCCCCTGTCTCATTTTAGTATTAAAATAACCGCTTTTTTTAATAAGATCTCTTTTTATTGTGATTGTATCGAGATGAAGCCAACCCTTACCGCCTTTGACAAGAGTTTCAATAAGATTTTCCGGTGCAACCTTTTCCCATATAGTATTAAAAATCTTGAATGTTAATACATCTCCGTATTTTTTCTTCACTTCATCATTTTCAAAGTGAGTTCCTACTGCACCATAAACTCCGTCAATATCAGGATTTTTTTCAAAGATTTCAAAAGTTTCCCTAAACCTGTGCGGAAGATAAAAATCATCCGCATCAAGAAAAGCAATATAATCTCCCGTTGCATTTTTCAGCCCAATATTTCTTGAAGCACCTGCTCCGTGATTTTTTTTATCTTTATGCTGATATAATTTAATTTTTTCAGGATATTTTTCAGTTAATTCCTTACAAATTTTCAGGGAATTATCTTTTGAATTATCTTCAATCAAAAGAATTTCCTTAACTTCAGGCAAATTTATTGCTGACTCAACAGCCTCACTAAGAAATTTTTCAGCATTATATACAGGAATTATCACTGAAACTAGCGACTCTTTCATTTGTCCTCCCAGCTTTAAAATATAAATTTAATTCAAATATTTTTCTATTTCGTCTTTATTTAAAAGTTGTTTTAAAAGCTCGACGTTCTTAGCTAATTCTTCTTTACTAGTACCGACAACAACACCTTTAACTAGATTTTGAAAAGCATTTTTGTCCATAAAATTCAAAAATTCCTCTTTACCGTTTACAAATATTGATAACATATCTTTTATTAAGACTTCTCTATCAACTTTCATTTTATCCTTGGATTTCTGTGTAAAGAACCTAACAATTCCTGTTATTGCTCTATTGGAAAAGCCTTTACTTGAATGTCTGCGATAAGCTGTTAAAGGAGTATAGATAATACAACTTCCGCCTAACAAATGAGCAAAGTTAAAAAGAAGATTGTCTGCACAATGCTTCCAATGTGCAAAATTATCTGCAAAAACAAAAAAGTCTAGAACATTCTTTCTAAATATAACATTACTTGTAGGTCCCCAGTGCCATCCACCAAATTTGTGCGTATCAACACTTATAACTTTATAATTAATTTCTTCTTCAAAAAACTTTTGAGATTTAACCATATTCTCTAAATCTTCAAATTTTTGAGGTTTTAAACTGGCTTCACCCTGTTTTTGAATTTGAGGAGATGCAAGACTAAATAAAGAATGAATTTCGTTATTTTCATCAAACTCAACCTGTTGAGTAACACTCATTGCAACATTAGTTTTAAAATGAACCTGTATATGAGTATTAACAAATTCAGGCAGAATAATATCATCAGCATCGACAAATCCTAAAAATACACCTTTAGCCTGTTTTATCCCTTTTATAAATCCGGCTAACTGCCCCTGATTTTTATCCTGTTTAATCAACCTAAAAGAAATATCAGATTTTTGGTTATTTTTAATAAACTTTTCTATTTTTGCAACAGAATCATCAGTTGAACAATCATCAACAATAATACATTCCAGATTTTGATAAGTCTGGTTTAAAATCCCCTTTACACAATCTTCTATAAATTCACTATAATTATAATTTGTAACTACCAGAGAAACTAGTGGTAGCTTTAATAATTGTTTTTCTTTTCTTGCAGGTGCTAGAGCCCAGTCATATTCTTCTTTCTCCACGATTTTCATCTGATCTTTCATATAATATATGGGATCAAATATCATTTTACCAATTGAAGTTTCGGGAATAGCATCATCATCTCCCCAAAGCTCAATATAGTCTTTTTGAAAACCGTCACAAATCGAATTTAAATCACATTTTGAACATTTATCAGTTTTTTTATAACGATGTTCAATAGTTGTTATTTCACGCACTTCTGAGTAAGCATAATCATAAATAGATAAATTATCAGATGCCCCCATGGAATCTTTGTAAAATAAAGGTTTATAATCACCAATTTCCTGATCCATATCTTTTTGAAAATCAGTCATTTCATTTATAGGAGGATTAATAACCAGTTTATCAGGATTTTTTTCAAAGAATTCCTTTATTTTATGATGTCTGTCTTTTCTTTTTTTTAATAAAAAGTCAAACATATTTACAGGCTTGCTTAAAGGAGCATTAGCTTCTCTTTGGAATTTATCCTGAGTCCATAATCTTCCCGCATATTCCCACTCATGAAGGTCATAGATAGTTTGCTTTGTATCCTGAACAAATTTTCTATGTCTGGGTTCAAACATACAAAATGGCAAATACCTGATATTAACTTCTATTTCATTTTTATCTAAATAATCAAGAACATCTGGTAAAGTTTCTTTGATTTTAGAACATAAAGTTACATTATCTTTTGTTCTTCTTTCTTTTTGATCTGGTGACATATTGAAGCAAATAAAATTACAGGCTCTGGCACCCTTTTCAACTGCAAGTTCCACTATTTTTTGCAGGTTTGGCAAAACTTCATTAGTTAAAACAGTATTAAATCTAAAAGGAATCCCAACTTTTACAAGATTATCCAGAGCTTTCATTTGACGTTTATGCGCACCCGGAACACCAACTATTTCATCGTGAATAGTTCCTAAATTATGCACGCTGATTAAAAAATCAAATATTCCTGCTTCTTTGTACTTTTTGCATTTTTCGATATCGTCCAATACCAAAGCGTTAGTAATTAATGTAGGTTTTAAACCTATCTCGTTACAATATTTTATCAGTTCATATATATGTGGGTAAATTGTAGGTTCACCGCCTTGAATATCAACTGAGTTGTTGTTATAAGTTTCTCTTAAAGTCCTGCACATTTCCTTAGCTTTATCAAAAGAAGCAAAAGCATGTTCTGGCTGATCTTTTGTTTCTATTGAATTTGCAAAATAACAAAAAGTACATCTTTGATTACAGGTTTGTCCGAGCCATAATACTCCTCTTCTGTAATTAGTCCTATAATTTGTAAGGACGTAATCTCCTTTGTTTATTACTTTTATTTCATTTGTCTGCATTATTTTTCGACTTCCCTATAATTTAATTTTTCCAAACACGTATACAATTTAATTTTTTATTTTTAAATTCAATCCTGTTAATCCATTTATTTCTGATACAGCTTTTTTACTAATTTGGCTAAATTCAACAAGTGCTTTCGCCAATTCAATATCTACATTATCATACTCAAGCATGTTAAGAGATGGGAATAATGGACAATTACACTTTTGCGCCAAGCAAGGAATAGGTTTTTTAAAAAGTTTATAATTACCGCCTATTATATTCCCTAATGTAAATAATTCCTGTGATCTATTATAACATCTCATTACTTGGCCATCTTCAAGTACTATAAATCCATCATATCCAGAATAACATATAGTACCGAATGTACTTTGAGCCAATACACCATGAGGATTAACTTTTCGATTTTCTTGCTTAAAATATTCCTTGATTTTGTCAGAATATTCAAAAACTTCTTTTTGATTCACTTTGTAAGTTTGAAAGCCCAGATTTACTGACCTTTCTGCAAGTCTCTGTTTTATTTCTTTTAATATTTCAAAGTTTTCTTCTGTTAGTACAGATAGAACCCCAAATTTTGTTTTTGAATTTTTATATTTATTAAATTCATCCGCTTTTTCAATAAAATCATCCAAACTCTTTACCTGACTTAAATGTAAAGATGCACATAAGATTTGTAATTTATCTCCAGCAATATCAACTAGTTCTTTATATTTTTCTAAAGGTAAAGAAAAATTTGTTATTAGTCTTGTTGTATGATTATTATTTATAATTTCCTGGTAAACTTCCATATAACGAGGATGTATTAATGTCTCACCACCTAATACACTGATATGCCAAACCCCTTCCAGATTTCTTATTAATTGAATAAATTCATCAACAACTTTGTCAGATGCATGATTAAACTCGTTTAAGTTACCTTTATCCCTATTACCTTCAACACAATATTCACATTTGTAATTGCATTTTTGAGTAATTACAAATTCTATGAATTTATCGTGTGTTTTTTGTTTTTGATCCATACTAAAATTCCCTTTTTAATAATCAATTCATTTACATAAGTTCGTTTGGTATTCCGTATAAAATTGTTTCAAAACTTGTTAGTGTGTAGTGACCAAGCCTAAAAGTATAATTTTCAAGAAGTTCATTTAGAAAAATGGGGATACTAAACATTTCTTCATGACTGTGATATATAGATATTGCTAACTGTGGTCTATGGTTTATTATTGTATTAATACTTCCTTTTAATGTATTTAGTTCTGCACCTTCTACATCAAGCTTAATAAGATCAACTTTGTTAATATTATTTTCAGAAACAAATTCATCAATAGATATTGTGCTTAACTCAGTAATATCTTGTCCATTATTAACGATTTTTGAAGCCCCTTGATTTGCAACATTTTCTTTGAACTCAAGTTTTGCTTTTTGATGCCATAGACCTAATGGAATTATATGAATTTTATTTTTATCTAAAAAATCATAAAAAATGCTCTCTTTGACAAATTTTTCAAATGGTTCAAATCCATAAATATCAGTCATCGTTGGTAATAAGTCCTGAAATTTCAATAAAGACAGTCCGTCAAAAACTCCACCATCAATTATGGTTCTTATATTTAATTTATTAATAAAGTCTATATATTGTATAGGATTCTTTGTTGTTATATATTCAAATAAAAATTTTCTAAAATTTTCTAACTGTTTTCTATCAAGTCTTAATTTAATTATTTCTCTATATAACTCTTTATCTTCTTCATATTTTAAAATTTCTTCTGCTTTATCATAATTTTGCTTGTTTTTAAGATAATATTCATCTGTAATTTCAAGCATAGTATAATCAACAAAATAGGTTCTGCCTAAATTAAATAAATCCCATTGCACTATTTTAAGTTTATGTGAATCAGAATTATATTTTATATTGTCAACTTCCTTTATCTTAAAAGGTGAAACTAAAATTAAATCGTATTCAAGATCAGAATCAGCAAGTTCTTTAATTTTTAAAATTGGGATACCGTCAATTTGATCTATCTTTTTTGAGTCAATGAAACTAACTATTTGAATATCTTTTCTGATTAATTTAATTAATTTAACAAAACATTGCTCCAAATTATTTGAACCATAAATACAAATTTTACTGTTTTCACTAATTTCACTGAATGAATAAATATACACTTTATCTTCGACCCTTTCTCTGATAATTAGAATTCATTAAGCTAATGAATTTTATTAATGATGGCATTGTTTAAACTTGAAATTAAAGAATATTAGCAAATACAAAACTCCATCAAGAAAGTTTCTTTGCATATGCCCAATTTTGATTTTCTAAAGATTCCCATTGCTTTTCCATAAATTCACCATAATTAGGATGCTGTTTAACTAATAATTCATATACTTTACGCACTTGAGGAGTAATTCTTTCTTCTTCAGGTAATCTTTTAACAAATTCAAGATTTTTCATTGCAGGATAATTGTCATAAGCCCAATCTAAATCATCAAAAATAATCCATCCTCCTGGTAATAAAAGTTTATCTATAAGGAAAAATGCATAACCAGTATCATACCAATTATGTCCTCCATCTATATAGCAAAAATCAAACCTTGGGGATGGATCTGCTTCAATCATTTTCATTAATCTCCAAATATATGACTTAGGCTCAAAATATATATCTACGTACTCTCTTAAACCAAGGTCAGTTAAAAGAGTTTCAATATTTGGATCTTTTGTGCGTACAGTTTCTAAATCAATAGTTGTAACTTTACCTCCACCTAATTCGTCAATTGCCCCGGCAATATAACACGTTGATACACCATGATAAAAACCAAGTTCAAGAATATTTTTAAATTTATTTTCCAAAATAAAATCAGTCATTAATTTTGCTTGATTTAATGCATATATGGAATATTTTCTACAATTTTATTTATTTCATTTAATTTCATATTTAATTCCTTTTCTTAAATATTAACTATATTATACCTTAAATATACAACATAGTTTTTTAACACGCGCAAAAACTTATTCCAAATCGTTAAACTATAATAGAAACCTTTAGTATAAATTATCATCTATCCTTCTTTTAAAACCCTCAATTTTTCATTATGTTAATTTAACATAATTTATTTTTATGATTTATGATCTTATACTACAAATAAATACTGGGAGATTGGAGTCGAAAAGTGACAAAAAAAATTTCTATAATTATGCCAAACTTAAATACAGAAGAATCCTACTTAAGAACTTGTTTTAATTCAATTTTATCTCAATCTTTAAATGATATCGAAGTATTAGTTATCGATAATGGTTCAGATGAACTGACACTTAACATACTTAAAGATTATGAGGAAAGGTATGATTTTATTAAATTACTTTTTGAATCTAATGGTCGTCAGGGCAAAGCCAGAAATCTTGGCATAAAACATGCACAGGGTGAATACATAGCCTTTTTAGATTCTGATGACTGGTTAAGTCCAAATGCTTGTGAAATTTTATATGATATTGCAAAAAAAGATAATCTTGATATTTTAAAAACCAACTATTATGTATATGAACAACCAGTACAAAGAATGCTCTATAAAAAACTTTTAAGCAATCCTTGCCACTACGGTAATGTTTACAATATTAAGACAAAGCGAGAAATTTTATATGGGAATCCATATATCTGGAACGGTTTGTACAAAACAAGATTCTTAAAAGATAACAATATATTATTTAATGAATCTTGTGTTAATGAAGATCATTTATTTTTCTGGCAGACAAATATTCTGGCTGAAAGATTCAAGCTTGTCGGCAATGCAGAAATATATTACAGAAAATATCCTACTTCGACTTCTAAAGGCATTTATAGTGATGCACCTGATATTATAAAAATATTTAAGTTAATTGAAAAATTTTTAGAAGAAAAAGGGATTATTGATGATTATAAAGATATTTTCCTGCAAAAACGACTGTCAACATATACATATCTATATCGTTATCTAGAAGGTGACAAATTAAAAGCTATGTATTTTGAAGAAATGCTGAAAGTTCTGGAGGATCTGGACGAAAAATCAATGGAAACTCTTAGTGAAGCAGATTTATTAAGAGCTTTTCTGATAAAATCTAAAAATATTGACTGCTGGAACAAATACCAGTTTTCTATAAAATTAAAAGATCAACATAGTCCTGAAAATTTCCAATATAAACTGAACAGGTTTAAAAAGGAATTGCAAAAAGCCTTGAAAGAAAATAAAAATAAAAAAATCTGTTTATATGGCGCAGGAGAATTTTCTCAGGAATTATTACTGGATAATACTTTCTTTAATAACTCTGATATTGTTGGAATTCTGGACAAAAATGATATGCTTGAAGGTAGTGAACTTGGTGGTTATCAGGTATTTTTACCGCAAAAAATATTGGATCTGAAACCTGATATTATTATACCAATAATGCTGTTTCCTAATGCAGTAAAGGGCTTTTTAACTAATATGCAGTATTTTTACGATATGGATTTCGATGTTATTTATTTATAAGTATTTATATATCGTTATTTCTGGCATATTCAAAAAATGATTCAGGATTTATAAATAAATGAATATTCTCTTTGATCTTATTTACAGGCCAGTCCAACCATTTTATTTTATTAATGGTTATTTGCTCCAATTTTTACATCCGGTCCTATTGCACAGAATGCTCCTATTCTTTCCAATCTCATATGTGGCAAAAGATCCATATGTCCGTAAGTAAATCTACCAACTTTAAAAGGAAATTTAATTATATTTTCATCAGAATGCCATAAAAATTCTTTATCATATCTTTCTTTTTCAGCTTTTTTAGTTTTTTCAATTAGCTCTCTCTCAGATTTTTCAATTCTCTCTTTTTCTGCTTTTTCAGAATCAATAATAAGTGAATAGTAATGCTTATTTTTTTTAAATCCCATATTATCCAATTGTAATTTAATTTCTTCATCAAAAATACTTGCTATAAGGATTATAATATCTTCTTCACTTTCATTTAATAAAATCTTCGGATTGCATATTTTCACTTCAAATAAATTGCTTTCCCATTTATTTGTATCGTTATCGACAAAATAAGCCGTGTTAACCAAAAAATGTTTTGCAAGAAAGAAAATTTTCTTTCCAGCTTTTCCTGTACCAAATATTATGACTTTTTTATTATGTAACTTATCTAAAATATCAAGTAAAATATCAAAACTATTAAATTCCATTTCTAATTCCTTTAATACAAATTTCTAAATATAATTTTGAAAACATACATAATTTTCTATCAAAATTATATTTTTAACTAATTTATTCTTCTAAAATCTTCACCTGATTATTAATACTATCTGGGGCCATAGATTGTTTTATCTAAATTGATTGAATAGGTTTCATCAAAGCCGTAGATTTTTGCATAATCGCGATGGGATCCACTTATAACTTACAAAATCTATTTTAACACAAGTTCTTTTGGACAAATTCAGGGTTTGACAAATACGCTTGGGATATCATCTCTTATGTCGTATGGTTTTCCGATTTTATGATCTTTACCGGGTTCATAACTATTTGTACTGTAAAATACAGGTTTAAAACCTGCTGCTTCAATTTTTCTTGCAAGAGGAAACTTACTTAAAGGTTCTCTTCCATCAAGAGTATGATCTTCTCCAAATGTTCCAACTACAAGAATTCCTTTAGGCGGCAAAGCACGGTATATTTTTTTAATAATTTCATCAGTTGCATTAGGAGCAAGTTGATGCCAGGCATTTTTAAATATAATTACGTTAGTATTAGCAGGAAGATCTAATTTTTTTGTACCCAGATCTAATATATTAGCGACCTTAAAATTAACTGCATCTTTAGCGATACTTGATTTTATTGTGCATCTTTTATCATATCCTATATGATCATTATATTTTTGGACTTGTATATCAAAAGTTTTTCTGAAAATATTCCTATATTTTATAATTCTTTTATCAAGTATATCATCACATTCGTATTCACAAATTTCTGGATGTTTTTCTATTTCAAGAAGTGCTAAATCAGGAAGATCGATTTTATATTCTCCTTCTTTAGCTTTTGCTATAGCAATCGAAGAAAGATCGTATCCGGTAATTTTATATCTTAAATCCTTGTTATTTTCTGCTAACATTGCTGCTATTGAATATGTTTCCTCTCCGTCAGAACACCCGAAATCTGCTATATGTGCTCCAGTGGAGAAATTTTCCAGAATGTAATCTTTTACAAAATCCAGTGTTGGACTATCTCTGAATAAAGATGTCCTGTTATTTAATTGTTCTTTTTGAATTGAATCATCAACAATATCTGTTCTGCCAAAATAAGATTTAAAATAAATATTTTGATTACTTATCTGCATAAATTAGCGACTTTTCTCCATTTATACTTTTTTGTATAAATATATAAAGTATAAATACTGAAAAAATTGCTAATATTGTATTTATTTTTAAAAATAAAATTTTGTCCTGCAATATAAATGAAAAGAAAGCTTTTATTTAAGCGCTACTTTAATGAGAACAAGGGGAATAGTTCCACAGTTTGTTATTATCACATCCAATGTTTTATTCTTAGCTGAAATATCTATCTTTTCACCTTTAAAAAGCTTTCTTTTATCTTCATCAACATCAAATTCAGCACTTCCTGATGTTAAAATAAAGTAAACATACTCATCATTAAGATGTATTCTGATTACATCTTTACTATTAATGCTGTATTCCTGAATAGAAAAATTATCTTCATCTGCAAGGCTGAACTTTTGTCCCCATCTTGCAGAAATAATTTCTCTTGTGACTGTATTTTTTACGACTGATTCAGACATTTTTCAACCCAGCTTCTATTAATCAACTTTTTATATAATTTAACCTACCCAATCAGAGCTTTTTTTAATATTTTTAATAGATAATATGATTAATTATATTTTAGGAGAGATTATCTATTGATGCAAGAAAGTAAAATAATAAGGCTGTTTAAAATTATTCCCGCAGCAGTTTATAATGGTATGATCTGGTTTTTATCAAGCAGAACATTACCAGTAAACATTGGTAATTTTGATAAAAGTTTACATCTAATTGAATATTGTATTTTTGGATTTCTTCTGGCCTTCGCGTTTGAATTAACCAGAAAAAATTTTAATCCGCCTGCAAAATATTGTATAATATTTGGTTCTATTGCAGGGGGAATAGATGAATTTCATCAATATTTTGTTCCCGGAAGAAGTTTCGACATATTTGATTTTATGGCAGATGTGGCAGGCATTGTAGTGGGAATTGCTGTCTGGCTTTTGTTTATTAAATTATTAAGCTATTTAAAGTTGAATATTTTCTCCCAAAAGACCTAAATAAAAGACTTTTAGCTTTTTACTAAAAAATTGAATCTCTCAAGATATAAAGATAATAATAATTTATGCCGATAAAAAAAATATAAGGCGCAAATATCGAGGAGAGGATTCAAATGAGTTTAACAGTCAGTAATTTTAATTTATACAGCACAATCGCTTCTTCAAATGATCTCGTATCATCAAATGAAGTAGCAAATATTTCAAAGGAATTACTTTCTGTTGCTCCTTCAACTCAGTCTGCCAGTGCAGTTGCAAATGGACAAAATCTTCCAAAAATTAATTTTAATAAATTTGATTCACTAAATAACGGTCTTAAACTTTTTGGAGCTGAAGCTCAGTTAAGCACTCAAAATTTAGAACAGATAGCTACAAATAAAGCTGGCTACAATGTAACACTATCAGACAAAGCTTTAACCTCCATAAATTCTTTAAATGCTCAGGCTGCTAAATTACAGGCCAGCGCTATTTCAAGACAAATGGACGGTAAAGTTTATGTTAATGCAGAAGTAGCAGGTTTTTCTGATTTAAAATCAGTTTTTGCAGCTTCAAACTCCCCCAAAACTTTTGATATCAGCAATATGAACAAAGATGGAAGAGGTTCAAATCCTTTCTTTGTAGCAAAAAATGAAGATAAAAAACAGGAAGAAACTAAAGAGAGTTTAAGCATTTTCGCATAATTAAAATTTCTATCCTTGTTTTTTTGTAGCTATGCAGCGGGTTCTAATTTAAATGAGCATTTTATAAATGCTCACATAATAACATGTTGTAAGTCTGGTCTTAGTATAAAAGTATCCAGTTGGCTTAGTATATTTTAAATACTAATCAAAAGAGGTATTTTGATATTCAATCCTTGACTGGAATTTGCATGGCTCATATCATGCTTTTTGTGCAGGATTCTTGCAAATATTAAATATATTCACAAATTATTAATTAAAATTTTAAAATGCTAAAATATTGCAAATAGATACTAATCAGCGAAGGAATTGAAAATGCCAGAAGGAGCAAGAAAACCTGATATTATCCATAATTCAAAACAATCAGAAGATACTAATTACAGAGATTCAGAACTTGTAAATCCTTCTTTTTCACAACATGGCTATATACAGGTTTATACCGGAGATGGAAAAGGTAAAACAACAGCATCTCTTGGTTTAACGATGAGAGCTCTCGGCAGGGGATGGAATGTACTTATAGTTTTATTCGCCAAAGGAGGAAATGGTTATGGTGAACTGTTTTCTTTTAGAGAACTTAGTCCTAAGCTAATGAATCAGTTAACAATAATTCAGGCAGGAATGGATCGAATAGTTTATTCCGACAATATAACAGAAAAAGACAGAGATGAAGTTACAAAAGGCTGGAATCTTGTAAAAGAAGCATCAAAATCCGGCAAATATCAGCTTATCGTACTTGATGAAGCTAATATTGCTGTTGAGCTCGGATTAATTGATCTTGAAGAAATGAAAAATTTTCTTTTAAATAAGCCTCCTGAACTGGAAATTGTTTTAACAGGAAGGCATGCACATCCTGAAATTATAAAGATTGCACATCTTGTATCAGAAATTAATCCGATAAAACATTACTGGAATATAGGTGTTGAGGCAAGAAAAGGCATTGAATACTAATCAATGATAATCATTTTATACAACTTTTAAATATGCCAGGTTATTAGCAAATCACTAATTAACTGAATTGTTTCAGGTTCTGCAGAATAAGTGAGTAACTGAAATTGAAGAGCTGTCTGCATTACCTTTGTAATATTCTTGTTTTTAAGTTTATAATATACATGTTTGCCTTCTTTTCGTTCTACAACTATAGAATTAAATTTTAGCAATTTTAGATGTTGGGAGGTTCTCGATTGACTTATTTCTAATGCCTCATGTATTTCATTAACATCCATTTCTTTATTTTTTAACAAACCAATAAGTCGTATTCTATCCGGATGCGATAAAACATCAAAGAAAGCACCAACTGAATTAATGACTTTATTGATTTGCTTTTTAGGCATAAAAAACCTTTAAAATAACATATTAATTTTTAATAATATGTTATTTTAGAGGTTTTTTCAATAGTATTTAAACAAATTGTTATTCAAACTTAATACTAATGCAAAAATAAATTATTGCCTCTTTAAAATATTTAGGCTATTTTTTAATGTATGTATTAAATATTTATAATATGTTTTTAACAATTGTTTATTTTAAGGAGAAGAGAATGTGAGTGCACTTGATACAATTTTAGCCCCGATAGTTCAGTTTATTGAACATACAGTAACTAATATGGGAGCTTTTGGTGTTGCACTGTTAATGGCGATAGAATCTTGCAATATACCACTGCCAAGCGAAGCAATATTACCTTTTGCAGGTTATCTTGTAAGCAAAGGAGTATTCAATATACATACTGCTGCATTTGCAGGTGCCATTGGCTGTGTATTAGGTTCAATTCCTTCATATTATTTAGGTTATTGGGGAGGGCGACCTTTTGTTGAAAAATACGGTAAGTGGTTTTTAATCAGTAAAAAAGATCTGGAAATGGCGGATAAATGGTCAGCAAAATATGGGGATTGGGCATTTTTTATTTGCAGAATGCTGCCTGTTGTAAGAACATTTATTTCATTACCGGCAGGAATATTAAAAGCCAATTATCCTAAATTTGTTGTGTTTACTTTTCTCGGTTCATTAATTTGGAGCTATTTTCTTGTTTATGTTGGAGTAAAACTTGGTCAGCACAGAGAAGCGTTCAAAGCTATCTGGCATCAATTCGATTATGCAATAGTCGGAATAATATTAGTGCTGGGTATTTTATATCTATACAGGCATTTTAAGCATTTGAAAGAATCCTAACTCCACCTAAAGCCACAAATAGCATCGCATTTTTTGGGTAACAGGATTAAAAGTTTCATCTATTGCGTCCGAAACAAATTTTTCTGTTAATGTTTATTAATTTTTTTCTAATTAAGATAGTCTTTGACCGGGAGCAAGACCTCTTTGCTTTACAACCCTTGGCACATATTGAGTTATTCAAAAAAATGGAACTCTACTAATGACCATATATCTAGCCTAATTTATATGTATCTATATATAATAAAAACACCTTCTTTATCGAAAATACCTTGTTTTACAAAAAATTTATTATACATTAACATATTATCAAATATTAATAGTATAATAATTCAACAAAGTAAAATTTATTTAGGAAACAGTGAGAGTTGGAAATGGAATTAGTTCTATTAATTATTGTTATTATAATAGCTCTTATATTTGAATATATTAATGGATTTCATGATGCAGCAAACGCAATTGCTACTGTTGTATCCACAAAAGTTTTAACACCAAGAAATGCTCTGCTTTATGGTGCAGTACTTAATTTTTTTGGAGCTTTTTTTGGTACCCATGTTGCCAAAACAATAGGCCAAGGACTTGTTAATGCAGAAAGCGTTACTCAATCTGTTATATTATGTGCCTTACTAGGTGCAATTATTTGGAATTTAATTACCTGGTATTTTGGCATCCCTTCAAGTTCATCCCATGCTCTTATTGGTGGACTTTTAGGCGCTTCAATTGTTCATTCAGGAGTTAATACGGTAAAAATATCAGGGGTTTTGGAAAAAGTAATTATTCCAATGATAACATCTCCAATACTTGGATTGGTTATTGGTTTTATGTTTATGCTTTTACTTGTTTGGCTTTTTCATAAGTCTCTACCAGATAAGGTAAATAAATATTTTAAAAAACTTCAGCTTGTATCAGCAGGCATAATGGCATTTAGCCATGGCTCAAATGATGCTCAAAAAACCATGGGAATTATTACACTTGCACTTTTTACATCAGGTTTTTTGAAAGATGTAAATGTTCCAATATGGGTTATATTTATTTGTGCTCTTGTAATGACGGTTGGTACAATGGGTGGCGGCTGGAAAATAATTCGCACAATGGGCAGTAAAGTTATTAAATTAAAACCAATTCACGGATTTGCAGCAGAAACATCGGCAGCAGCAGTTATATTAACAGCATCACATTTTGGTATTCCACTAAGTACAACACATGTCATATCAACATCAATAATGGGAGTAGGATGCACAATGAGACTTTCTGCAGTAAAATGGGGTCTTGTCGGTAATATTATGGTTGCATGGATATTTACAATACCTATTTGTATTGTAATTTCAGGCGGAATATATTTTCTTTTTCAAAAGATTTGGTAATTAGGAGTATAGTGAAATATGAATATTGTCAAAAGCTCTGCGTTTTTCCGTCTTTTGATAATATAATTCCATTTCATAAAAGAGTTTGAACGAATTATTTTCCTGTAAATTTGTCTTGGTCTGAATTGAACATTTCGGGTTTTGGAAAATTTGTATGCCTTCTTCCAGTGTTTCTATACAGTAACTTTGATGCATTGAGTTAAAAATTCTGTAACTTAGAATCATTCTGCTAAAAACATCCATAATTGCTACTTTGTAATCCAATACCGCTTAACGTTGGAATGTAATATCAGTAGTCCAAGCTTGATTCAGAACGAGTTTGGTTAAAGCCTCCAACGCCTTGCCAAGCAAGCCGTTTCGGCTTTAGCCAGCGCTCCCGCTTCGCACGAGCTTTTACTTATATAATTAGATTTTACAGTTTTTAACAAGACACGCTCTCAGTCTTATTTTAACGGATGGAAATTTTGTAATCTTTATTTTTGTTAAGGATTTCTTCCAATTCGTTGAAATTTTTCAATCCTGATTGAGCGCCGAAATTCTGAATTATTTGGGCAGCATTTACAGAGGCTATTTTTATTGATTTTTCAATATTCCAGTCATATTTTATCAGTCCGCCGACAAATGTACTTGCAAAAGCATCTCCTGCACCGAGTGTACTCAAAACTTTTGAAGGGAAAGGCGGTGCAAAGTATTTTTTATTGCCGTCAAAGCAGTGAACTCCTTTGCTTCCTTCAGTAATTACAACAACCTTTGGTCCGTATGATTTTAATTTATAAAGCATTTCATTAATATCCTGTGAACAGGATTTTTTAGTGAAGTCTTCGGAATCTTTTGATTCTATGCATGTTTCTGCAATTCCGGTTATGCTTGCAGCTTCTGATTTATTCATAACAAGAACTTCTGCTGTGTAAATTACTTTTCTTAGGTCTTCTAGTCCTCTTTTAATTTGTGTTGTACCTGGATTAAATGCCATAAATACGCCGTTATTTTCAGCAAATTCTGCAACTTTATCCAGTACAAGATTCGATTCTCCGCTCAAAGGTGCAATATAAATCCATTTGGAATTTTTAATATTTTCCCATGGAATTTCGTCAAGAGTTAGTCGGCTGTTAGCTCCTCTGTGTGCAAGAACTGTTCTGTCACCTTCAAAACTTGTTAAAATAACAGAAAACCCTGTTTTAAATTTATCTGTTTCTAAAACAAGTGATTTATCAATATTTTTTTCTTCAAGTCTGTTAAAAATAGCTTTAGCATTAAGGTCATTTCCTAGTTTAACAATCGGTGCGGATTTAAAACCGAGATTAGTAAAATTAACTGCTGAATTAACAGCTCCTCCGCCAATATCATATGCAAGTTGGTCTATTTCTATTTTAGCGCCATATTCAAAGCAGAGCATTGAATAACTAGAAAGAGGATCTCTCAGGTCAAGAATTTTGCCAAGATCGCTTTCGATAAATATATCCTGTGTTGCACTTCCAATCGTAACTACATCAAACATTTCAGAACCTTTTATTAAATACTATTTTCGAAATCAGTATATTATAATAACTT
Organism: Candidatus Gastranaerophilales bacterium; assembly: GCA_028689995.1. Lineage (GTDB taxonomy): Bacteria > Cyanobacteriota > Vampirovibrionia > Gastranaerophilales > UBA9579 > JAQVCB01. The sequence goes on along the minus strand of JAQVCB010000018.1, from coordinate 6,366 downwards.
ATAAGTTGCTATATAATTTTTATCTAAAGTAATAGAACCAATCAGGATAAAATATAAATGTTTTATACAGTGGAAAAATCCGGGGTTAAATATTTAAAATCCGATATTCTTGAGCATGATAATCTCATTCATGCTTTTTCAAGTCGAATAGGTGGTAATACTCCTGTTCCTCTCAATTCATTCAGTCTTGGAACGGCAGGAATGATGGAATTGAAAAATCATATCGAAAACAACAGGAAAAAAATCTGCGATGTACTTGAAATTGATTATAGCAAGATAATTAATCCCGAGCAAAAGCATACAGACAATATCAAAATTGTTAAAACCCAATATGACAATGTTTCAAATACTGACGGAATAATTACTTCAGAAAAAGGTCTTGTAATTTTACTGTTATTTGCGGATTGTGTGCCGATTATTCTTTATGCACCAAAGGAAAAGGTATTAGGGGTTATTCATGCCGGTTGGAGAGGAACTGCTAAAAAAATAGCCGGCAAGGCTATTAGTCTGTTTGAGAGCGAATTTAACGTCTCGCCAAATTCTGTAAAAGTTGCAATTGGTGCTGCAATTGGACAATGTTGTTATCCGGTTTCGGCAGAAATTTATCTTGAATTAAAAAATACTATCATTTCTAATTATGATAATATATTTAGAAATATAGAGGATTCAGATAAAGTAAAAGTAGATTTAAAAATGCTGAATAGTCAGCAATTGCAGGAATCAGGAGTTCAAGAGATAGATATATTAAAAGATTGTACCAGCTGTAATAATTCATTGTTTTATTCTTATAGAGCAGATAATGGCCAAACAGGCCGGCATGGTGCAATAGTAAGTTTGAGGTGAAGGATGTTAATACAGGAAAATGTTCAAAATATTAGTCTATTAGTTAACAAATTGTTTGATTTTGTAAAAACTGATGCAGATATTCAGCAGGATATTCAGGCATATTTAAGTTCCCTTCCCGAAAAAATCACTACACAAGCTGAACTTCAATCAGTACTTTTACCTTATGTTTTCGAAAGAATAATTGAAAACAGCGGCAAAAAGCTTATAGATGTTTATATAGAAAAAAATCCTTCTCTTTCTCAAGATGAGCTTGAGGTTTTAAATGGACTGAAAAAATCAATTTTATCTATATTTGAGATAAAAAAAGTTCTGAATAACGGCTTTGAATTGTATAATCTCGTTAATGAAAAAGAATATAATACACTAACTTTGGTTAAAATGGTGCATTTTAGAGGCGTTACCGCTGGACAGTTCGTGATAGGCAGGATTTTTCCACTGAAAAATGAAAATTATTTAATTGAAATTGATAATGTTTATCCAGAAAAATCTCAGGATCAGGCATATAAGTTTGCAGTAATGAAACAGCTTGAAAGTCCTGAATTGCTTTATATGGATAATGAAGTGAAGCTTGCTGAAATTCAAAAAACCATAGACAATATGACTGACAAATTTAAAGAATATTTTGGCAAGAATGAATTCCTTACAACTACTGAATATGTCGATGATTTACTGGGCAGTTTTAATGATTATGTTGAAAACCCTGATTTATCTTCTAATATCAATCTTGATGATTATATAAAGGTTCCTGAACAATTTGCATATTATGACGTTAGAGAAGTTACTTCTGGTTCTTTCGATATTATGGATACTGTATCAAAAGGCTTTGCATCACATGAAAAGGTTTACGATGTCGGAGTTATTTTTGATAGCAGCATGGGACTTTTAGTACTTCCTTTCTATGGAACATTCATGGAAATATTCAGGACTGAAGACCCTAAATCTATTGAAGGTTTTAAAGATTGTATTTTAAACTATTTCAACAGTGAAAGAGTTCCGCCTCTTCCTATAATGAATGCTTATAATGAAAACCCGGAGAAATTTAAGAAAATTGTTTCTGAAGTTCTTGAACTCGATCATGAAATTAATATAGAAAAACTCTTGCATGAATATAAAAGTGAATATTTTGCAAAAAGAAGATTTTCATCGCCAACAGTTTTATATTCATCAAAGGCATTTTCAGTTCTTATGGAAAATGCAGATAAAGCTCAGGCAACACAGTTTGATAAAAAAGTTGGCAGAAATGATCCATGTCCTTGTGGCAGTGGTAAAAAATACAAAAAATGCTGTTTGAACGGCATTTAATAGTAATTTTGGCAATGAATTTTATTAACCGTTCTATTTATAAAAATTTGTAAAATACAAGTATTTTTTTAGTCCGATTTAAATTTACAAAATACTTTCTTTTTTATGAACAAATATTTTATAAATTTAGTTTTAACAAATCTTAAAATTTGGTCTATAAACTGTCAACAAAATTTGTTTTTATGTTTTTATACAATTGCAGAACATTAAAACACGTAGTTATCTGGTACAGGTCAGAGGTAATAGCATGGAACAAAGTTTGTATGATCCCTATCTGGAAGCTAAAGTAAGTGGTATTAAAGTTAGGTTTATCTGTTTTAAAAAAATTAACAGTTTGCTAGTTCAAAGCGTTGTTTATTTAAGAAAGAGTATGAATAAAATAGAAAAACGATGCAGGTTAACTTATGAATTGGTTCATTATTCAAGGGGGCATTTAACTTTGACAGGTTTATGCGAAGGACATACAGCGCAGGAAGAAGATAAAATCAGACAGGAAACAGCTAATAGACTTATTAAAGGAACAAAATTATGTTTTTTAATTGAAAGCTGTATCTCTATGGATAAAATTGCGGAAGAGCTGCAAGTTACAAAAGATGTTATATATGATTATTTTAAGTATTGCAAAGTGAAACCTTTTGATGATTTAAAATCTATAAAAAGACATTCTTCCGTTGTTGTCTGTAAGGTCTCTGCCGGTTCATATTAATAAGAATTTATCAATAAATACCAATCTCCTCTCCCCTTCGAAGGGGAGTTTTTTTATTTACTAAGGGAATAAAATTTCTTGTTGTTTATTTCCAGTTTGAAGTTTCTTCACGTGCTTCTTTAATTGTCATTAAACAGGATTTGACATAGTAAAGAAGAAGCAGATCATGTTCAGTTTTTTTCTTGTGAGCAACTTTCGATAAAGGCTGTAAATTATCTATATTATTTGTTCCGCCAAGACAAAGTGGAATCTTGTGGTCTATATCGATTCTTGCATAGGGAGGATAGCCAAACATGTTTTTTACAAGACGTTTTGTTTCATATTTTACATCTCTTTGATAGATATTAATGCATTCTCCAAAACAATCACATAATTCTCCAGCATAAACAAGCTGGATTTGAGAGATTAAAAGTATTAAAATAATTATTATATGCAGGATTTTAATCATTCGATTATTACTTAATATTATTGCTTTATGAATATATTAGATATTATCATGATAAGTAGATAAATAATCGAATGATTAAATAAGAGGCTATTTTGATCGGAAGTATCGTTAAAATACATTCAAATTTTTATTATGCCAATGTTGAAGGCAATATTATCGAGTGTAAAATCAGGGAAAAATTAAAAAAAGAAAAAGCAGAGATATATGTTGGAGATACAGCCTTACTTGAAGAAATTAATTATGAATCAAATCAGGCAGTTATCACAGAAATTCTTCCAAGAAAGAATTTTATTCCCAGACCTTCAATTGCAAATATCGATCAGGTAATAATTTTAGCGGCCCTGGATCAGCCGTCCCTCGATTTGATGCAACTTGATAGATATCTTGCAAGTATCAGGCTTTATAATATTCCTGCCATTATATGCATTAATAAATCCGATCTGGATGATGTCAAAGGTATGAAAGATCAGATTAGTTCAATATACGAGCCTATTGGATATAAAATAATATTTACTTCTGTTATTAAAGGTCTTGGGATTGATGAATTAAAGGATGTTTTTGATTCTAAAATATCCGTTCTGGCTGGTGCATCAGGAGTGGGCAAATCCAGTCTTCTAAATATGTTAAATCCTCAGCTGAAATTAAAAACTAATCCTGTTAGCGCAAAGACTTCAAGAGGAATTCATTCAACAAGGCATGTTGAATTACTGGAAATATCGCTTGGTAATGATAAATTTGCACAGATTGCCGATACTCCTGGATTTAGTAATCTAAAATTCGATAATATTATGCCCGATAAAGTTCAGGAGCTATTTGTTGAAATTGCTGAGTTATCGCCTGATTGCTATTATTCGGATTGCCTTCACCTTGAGGATGATGGATGTAATGTTTTGGTAAATATCAATAAAATCGCACTTTCTCGATATGAAAGTTATAAAATTTTTGTTAAAGAGGCAATGGAATTCAAAAAGAAAATAACTTTTTCTGGACAAAAAGAAGAAAAACGAATTAAAATTCTTGATGTTAAAGATAAAGAAAAAATCAGAATCGTTAAACTTGGAACAAAAACAAGAGAAACTTCAAGAAAAAATCAGAAACAAAAATTGAGTTTTATTTCGAGTTTAGATGATGCGTATTATAATGGAGATGATGAATAATTTCCATAAGGATAAAATATTGAAAGTTCAACAGCAAAAAAATTTCAATTTGCAAAAATATTTAGAAGATAATAAAAAATTAATTAATTCCAGACTGGAAAAATTTCTTAAAATAAGATATCCGAGTACAATCTGGGAATCAATGCGTTATACAGCATTGTTGGATGGTAAAAGAATCAGGCCGGTACTATGTCTTGAAAGTGCAAGGGCATGTGGCGGAGATATTGAAATCGTACTTCCAACTGCATGTGCTATTGAAATGATACATGCTCAGAGTTTAATTCATGATGATTTGCCATGTATGGATAATGATGATTTAAGGAGAGGTAAACCTACAAATCATATGGTTTTTGGAGAATCAATAGCGGTTCTTGCCGGAGATGGGCTTCTATCATATGCTCCACAAGTTGTTATTCAACATACTCCCAATAATGTCGACAGAAGTATTCTTTTACAGGTTGTTGAAGAACTTGTTACAGTGGCCGGTCCGCTTGGTCTTGTTGGTGGTCAGTCGGTTGATATTGAATCAGAGAACAAAGAAATTGATCTAGCTACTTTTAATTATATTCATACGCATAAAACAGGTAAATTATTTGCTTTTGCGCTAAGATCAGGCGCACTTCTTTCTAATGCCCCAGTAGAACATTTGAATATTTTGACAGAGTACGCTCAGTTAATTGGTTATGCATTTCAGATTGCTGATGATATACTAGACGTTATTGGAACAAAAGAATCTCTGGGTAAAACTCCGGGCAAGGATAAACTTGCGAAAAAAAATACTCATCCTTCCTTATATGGAATGAAAGAGTCAATAAATGAAGTAGAAAGACTTTGTTCGCAAGCTCAACAGGCTTTAGTTAAAGAAAAGCTTGAATCCCCTGCGTTAATTGCAATAGCTGGCAGTATTGTACAAAAGGTAAAAAAATAATGATTGTTAATACAGGTTTAGAAGTAATATTTTCGGCATTAATTGGTGCATTTGCAGCTCAAATGTTAAAATTTATATTTTATTATACGCATCAAAAACGTATAAATTTTAAAATTTTAACAGAAACTGGCGGCATGCCAAGTAGTCATAGTGCATTTGTATTGGCATTAGCAACCAGTGTTGGAATTATAAATGGTTATAGATCCGTAGAATTTGCAATAGCATTGGGGTTTTCTATGGTAATAATGTATGATGCTGCCGGATTAAGAAGATCAGCCGGTAGAATGGCTGTTGTGCTGAATAAAATTGTTGATGATATATATGCACATAAGCCTCAGACTTCGGAGAGGTTGATTGAACTATTGGGACATACTCCTCTTGAAGTAATAATGGGTGGATTATTAGGAATTGTCTTGGCCCTTGCTTATCATATCCTTTTAATACGGTATTAAGATTAATTAAGCACAATTTCTATCAAAATCGCTTAATACTTCGTTTATTCTTTGTGGAATTGGTGTTCCGTCACGTTCAAATTGTTGTCTTTTAAGAATGGCCAACATAATTCTATGGTCTCTCCATCTTAAAGCTTTACTAAATTCATCTTCTTGTGATGTTTTTAATTCCTTTGATCTTTCAAAGTATGCTTCGGTAGAATTTATCATTTTTTCACCCTTTTCTCAAACTATAAAACAATCCAATTATCTCTTTTAGAATGCATTTATTAATTAAATATTAATAACCTTATATTTATATAAAAAAATAAAGTATATCGTAATTACATAAAAAGAATATATTTGTTACAATTTTAAATATTTTTTGAATAAGGGAAGATGTGGAAAAATTACATTTTTCCTAGAACTTTTGGAATGAAAAAACAGTATAAAAAAATAATCCTCCCTGAGCCACAATGTGGATAAAGGGAGGATTTAATCATGAGTCCAATGTTTTGGCTCAATCATATTCTAAATTTTATCTTACC
>JAQVCB010000118.1 GCA_028689995.1 Candidatus Gastranaerophilales bacterium | reverse complement strand
CGAAAGGCACTGGAAGATGCCATGCGCAGGCAGGGACAAAATTATAATCCGAAACAGGTCATCATGGACCGGGCGATGGAGGATAAGATTATTGGCTTGAAACTGGAACTTACAAAAGCAAAAGGCAATATAGAAAAACTGCAGGAAGAAAATCAGCGCTTGCAGGCAAGTAATGACAGGTTACTAGAAAAAAATAATGAACTGCAGGAAAAATTAGAACAAAAAGAAATTTCACTATTAAACACAATTTAAGAAAATAATAAACGAAGGCTAGGCGGGTTGCATTCGAATCTGTCTGGCCTTTGGCTGTTAAGAAGAGATTTTTATCTCATAAATTATGTTTTTTAACAAACACATCTGTTTAATGGCTGACCTTTCGTCTATGTTATGGTTTTTGTTCGGAGTATAATGATTTGTGTGCTGAAATAAATGGGAAACTTTATGACATTAAGTTAGAGATTAACATTACGAAAGAAGAACTTACAACATAAATAGAAAATGGATTTAAAGATAGGTCTTAGGGAATTGAACCCCTCGGTGTCCAAACATTACTTACTTTTGTTCCTCATTTAATAGTTCTATGCAAAGCCTACACGCACCTGCACCTACCGAAATGTTTTTAAAAGCTCAATTATTGACATAAGCATATCTTCTGAAAAGATAAATCTAAAATGTAAAGTTCCCTTTTGGTCTGGTAGCATAGAGGACGGAACAACAAGAAAATATGATACTTTTTATATTAAGCGAAGGCGCAGAACAGAAGAAATAGAGCTTTTTGAATATGCGTTTTCACTTTCGGAATACAGTGATGAGAATAAAAAATACGAAGGGGGAAAACATGGCATGAACAGTCTTCATAAAGTAGTGTTAAACAGAAAGAAGCTATACGAAGAAATCTGGGAGTTGTCAGCTACCGGTATGGCTAAAAAGTATGCAAATTAGAAGATCTTAAATTTGCATACTTTTTAGCCTACCTACTAAGAGAAAATGCCGAAAAACAAAGACTTTATGAATCCGCGCTGAGGGGGGAAGGTTAGATATATTTCTTTTAATAGAGAGTAATAAGAGAGTAGCGGAAGCGATAACCTGTATTGCTTTCGCTATTTATCATTAGTTTCGGTAACTTCGTTGATAATTCTTGTTTTCACTGGAGAGTTTTCATATTTTGAATATATATATGGAAGTACTGTTAAAAATATGGATACTAAAATAGCTAACCAAGCAGCAATTAATGCACTTTTCTGAAGAGCTTCCTCAGAAGTTTTAAACCCTTTTTGAATAAATAAATTGAGTTTAGGGGTACCATAAATCCGTTTGGATATATATTCTTTACAAATAGTATAATGCTCATTTGAAAAAGAGTACAATTTATCCACTAAATAAGGAGTATCTTTATAAGTTGAATCGCAGAAATCAATATTGTCTAAACTATTGCCCAAGACAAGAGTATCAGTGCTTTTTTCAAAAAAAAGACCAAGAGTATTTGCAGATAATGCAGCAGGGACTTCTAATATTAACAGTTCAGATTTCAGATATTCCCATAAGGTTAAAAATTCAATTATATAATCAAAGGACTTACCGATATAAACACCATCATAAAAATTCACTTCATGTATTTCGCCATTAGATTCAACCTTTTTAATACCAGTGTCAAACTTCAATTTTAATATCAGAGTGCAGTATTTAGAGCAATCAATTTGTCTGGTATTGGATTTTTGAATAAACTCATCATCAGTGATAACGGTAGCTGCCTTGGGTGTCAAGCTACAGGGGTAATGATATGTTTTACAAATATCATCTTGTGTAAATTGATTTAATATAGTTTCTTTATCATATTTTATATATTCGCATAAGTCGAATTGCTTTAAATAAGACTCCAAATCATATATTTCACCGCTTTTAATATGCTTAATGATTTGCTGCTGGTGCTGAGTAAATTTCATGCGAGCCTCCTTTGTGCTTGGAAGTGGCTAAACCTAAATTATTTGAAATAAGTAATATAAGCTTAAGCAGTATTATGGAAACAAAACTAACTGTATTTGGATAAATCACCAACGTAAAATATGTAATAATTATACCATAAAATTATAAAATTTCCATATTATAACAAATGTATTTACTTTAATCTCTAAATTCGATAAAATATCAATAAGAGAGGTGACCAAAATGGACAAAAAAGAAATAAAAGCTATATGTGTAAGCATTATTAATGCAGCGTTTTTAAAAGTAGATATTTTTATTAAACCAAGAATTATTAAAAATATTGAAGATCAAAAAAATGTAAATTCCTATATTGAAAATCAAGCAGATATTGTCATGCAAAAAATAAATAAAGTTAACTATAGTTGTTTTAAGAACTTTCTAAAAGAGCCACAAATCTTTGACCTTTTAGTAGAATGTTTAAAAAATAATATTATATATAAATATTATTTTGATAAAAATAAACAATTTACGTTATTAGATGATTGTATTAACTACTGCTTAGTAGTTATAGAGAAAAACTTTCAAGAATTAACAGATAATGACAACTTAATTGAAACAAAATTATTTTTAAATGAATTGCTAAACCCCAATGGTTTTATAGAGTTTTTTTTGCCTAAGGATTTAGGTAGAGATATTATAGAGGACAAGTTTTTTGCTAAAGGTATAATAACAAATGATGTAATACACAAACGGTCAAAGAATGCATGGAGAGAATCTGAAAAATTGATTGAAAGTAAGCTTAATGATGAATTTATAATTAAAAATAATTTTTTTGTTTCAGTAAAAAATGAATATCAAAAAGTATTAAAGCAAATATACCAAATTGGATTTGTTTATTTTGTTGGAGAATTTAAGTTTAATGAATTTTATATTCCGCCAGTGTTGATGGAAGGTTTGGGCTCTATTAGAGAAAATTATTATGTCAATTATCAAAGGGGTATTCAAAGAAAATATATAAATATAAGGGAAGGTTGGAAGAATATTTTTTGCAATAGTAACATAGTATATGTAATAGGAGGGCCAGGATATGGTAAGTCTTTATTTTTAAGAAATGTTATAAATAATTATACAAAATTAAAAATAGAAAATATTCAAGAGTACTTAATGATTTATTGTGATCTTAAGACATTTTACTCCAACGGGAATGCCAATAAAAAGACTGTGATTGATTTTTTGGAAGAATCAATGATTAATTTAACAGGCGCATCAAATATATCAAAGGAATTTATAGAATACTATTTGAAACGGGGAAGGTGCGTTGTATTATTAGATGCACTGGATGAAGTGCCCAAAAACGTAAGAAGCGAATTACATAAAAAAGTTGTGGGATATTTTTCAATGTCAAATTCAAATAATAAAATTTGTATTACTTCTCGTGACAGAGGATTTATTCCGCAAGAAAGAATTGAGGTATTCCATATAAATCCATTATCAAGTCATGATATAGAAGAGTATCTAGATAAGATGATTGTATTAAAAAAGTTTAAAGTGGAAGAAAAAGAAACATTTTTGAAGCAAGCCAAAATGTTAATTGAAAAAGAATTTTTAAACAATTTTTTAGTGCTATCGTTATTAGTAAATATTTACAAAGCAGAAAAAGAATTGCCAGAAAATAAAATTGATTTATATAAGAAATGTTTTGACTATATAGCCAAAAAGAGGGAGGAAGAAAAATCTAAAACAGGTTATGAGTGGGATAAAATTTATCCATTAATGAAGGATAGTACATTTATTAGCTTATCAACGCTTGCTGCGCCAAATAATACAGACATAAGAAGAGAAGATGTTGAAGAACTGTTAAAAAAGCAGTACAAAGTAAAATATTTAGATGAGGTATCGGCGGAGTGTGCTATTAAAGAATTCTTAGAGTTTTGTTCTAATAGAACGGAACTGTTTGTTCCTTCATCGGTAGATGATAAATTTAAATTTTTCCATCGCTCTTTTTTTGAATATTTTTATTCTCGCTATATTCATCAACAATCAATTGTTGCAGAAATGTATAAATTAATGGAGGTTTTTGATATTGATTCGGAAGTGTTCGAATTAACGGTAGCGTTAGTTAAAGAAGACAATGAAATGAAATATCAAGAATTGCTGGATTTTATTTTTTTACAGGTGAAAAAAGATTTTACTAGTGAACATCCTACGTTTATTTCTTTTGGGATATTAACGTTAGCAATGCAAGTTGTTGATGATTTATATTATATAGAAAAGTTTTTTAGCATTGTTGTTTCTTATCCCCAATTAATGAAAAATGGAAAAGTTGCATCAATGAATCAACGCTTATTAATGAAATGGGTAATAAATGCTATTAAAATCAATGACGATAATAAGGAGACATTCAAAAAAGTTTATGAGACAGATTGTATTATATATGTCCTGGATAAACTTTCTAGAATGAAAAAAGACAATTTTCGTTACATTAATAAATTGGATAAAGCTAAAAGTACAATTACAATGACTGATATCGTATATCAAACAGAAACACAGTTAGTTTTGGATGGTAGCTCATTTCAAAATAATATTAATATGTCACCATTTTTTATTCTTGTGTACATTAAATATTTTAAACTAGGAGGAGTCATAAGTTTATTTAATAAGAAGACAATTGCGGCGTGGATAAATGAACAAAATGGTTTAACTAAAAAACAAAAACACAACTTAAATAAAGGGCGTATAATGTATGAATTGTTGGAGAAGGAAAATCCAGGACAGGTTTTAGAGCAGCTCTGTATAATGGTCTCATAAATTAAGTCACTTTTTAGGACAGTTTTTAATGAATCTGATATACTAAAATCAGTATAAAAGAAAGGGTTCATTGTTATGTCCAGACAAAGAAGAAATTTTAGTGCCAAATTTAAATCAGACCTTGTAATTGAGCTACTTAAGGGTGAGAAAGATCTCAACACCCTGGCAACAGAAAACAATATCCAGCCTAACCTACTCCGCAATTGGAAGAAAGAATTTCTGAACAATGCATCGGCGGTATTCGATGACAAGCGTGAAGAAAATCTGAAAGATAAGCTTTCTGAAGAACGCAAGGAAAAAGCGGAGTATGCCAAAAAGGTTGGTCAATTAACCATGCAGGTTGATTGGCTCAAAAAAAATCTGAAGAAGTTTGTGGACCTGACTACGAGAGTAAGTTTAGGCCAAAACCTTTTGACGACTAAAGAAATACCGGCCTCTACGGGAGCCAGACTCCTTGATGTTAACCGTACAAGTATTTACTACAAGGGTGCTCCTATTTCGGAAGAAGAACTAGCCTGTAAGGAGATTATTGATCATCTCCACACAGACAATCCAACCTGGGGTGCCAGACAAATATCGGCACAGCTCAAGAAGCGTGGATATCATATCGGCCGCCGTAAAGCACATCGGTATATGAATGAAATGGGTATTTATCCGATCTATCCGAAAATGAATCTCTCCAAGCGGATGCAGCAGGCTAAGGTATGTCCTTATCTTCTTCGGAATGCGGTCATAAATGTGTCAAACCAGGCTTGATCTATTGATATTACATATATTCCAATCCGACACGGATTTCTTTATCTGACCGCTGTAATTGACTGGCACAGCCGCTGTATCATTGGCTGGGAAGTTGATGATACTCTTGATACCAGAATGGTTATAAAAGCCCTTAAAGAGGCGTTTAAGGTTGCTAAACCACAGATCCTAAATTCAGATTAGGGCTGTCAATTTACGAGTCAGCAGTATATTGACCTCGTAAAAGAAAATGGAATTCGTCAAAGTATGGATGGCAAGAGTCGTTGGGCTGATAATATCATGATTGAGCGGTGGTTCCGCAGCTTCAAATATGAGGAAGCCTATCTGACACAATACAACAACATCAAAGAGGCTAGAATTGCTATCAGACACTATATCCACACGTACAACTTTGAACGATGCCATTCTGCACTTAATTATCGAACACCAGCTGAATGCTACTACCCAGCAATGCTTTTGCCTTATGTAGCCTAATGCATATATGGATTTGGGGAGTGCTCCACTATCCTCCCCGTGCTCCTTGTCACTTATCAACAAATATCAGTTCAATATAAAAATCTTAGGTTTTTGTTTTGACAACTGAGCCACTATACTGGTGCTAGAATATCTCTTAAAATAAGTAAAATATTTATGCTATTAGGATTGCTTGTTGGTCAAAGGGTTTGTGCTGATTAAAAATGTGTAATAAAAAACTAAATCTATGTACATGCAAAGAACTGCTTATAGCCTTAGTGCTGGGCAGTTTTTTTGTTATAAAAACATTAGGAAGGATAATTAATGAGAAAAGAAACATTTAAAGTGAAATGTCCCACACAAATTACATTTGGAGATCCGATGTACTTTGCGGATTACAGTGGAGCGAAGTTAGATAGCCTAGTTGCTATTATTAAATCGCCCTCATTTTTGAGGCTAGGGTAGTATTGAAAGAAAAACCAATGGGAGGCTACCCTAAAGTTGCAGTCAAAACTATGACAATGTATCTAGCACCAAAAGAACTCATGAATGTCTACATGAAAGGTATGAGGTACATCGTGGTCATTAAGTTATGATAGAGCGAAATGGTTTTCAGGAAATATTCTTGTAAAAGAAGAAATTGATAAATCTATAATAGCAGCATATTTTGAGAGGAAACAGGAAATTATTTGTCCGCTAGATTTATTTTTAACAGCATTAAAAAGATATAATATATATCATTTCCAACCATTCATATTTGATGGTTGGTTTTTGATACTATAAATTAATTAAATGAGAACATATTGAAAAACAAAAGCCTATAAACGGAGTTTTAGTGATTACAGGGATTGACTTCGCTTTTGCTCTAGATTTTCAAAATTTTTTCAGAGAAAACAAGCCACTGACCTTCTGGGAAAAACAGCAACCTAAAGCTCATCTTTACTTTTGGTAAGGTCATCAAACCTAAAATTACAAAACCCCAACACACTCGAAAATCAAATAGGAGGATGTGATGCCTATCATTATAGGAAATGACCATTATGCTATCAAAGGATCACATTAACTGTTCTCCCAAGGATATCCTGCCCTAGTTCTTCACCTGGAGTTTATCCGTGGAGTGGAAAAACTGTAGGGAGAAAAATGTATCCGTTTTAGATGCCTCCGAAAAGCAATGGAAAAATGTCTCGAATTTCCCCTTGCGTATTGCGTGTCAAGCCAGAACAGGTCAGCAGTCTTCGGAAATTTTAACGAATGAGTCAAGATGTGTACGGATTTTCCCCAGTATTTTCAATGTGTATGCCGTAGGGGGGTTCAGTTTATAGTGGTCCTAATCGGGCTCGTCATTATCTTTAAGTCACAGTTAACCAGTCTGGTCAATACAATTTTCCGGAAAATTACAAGTGAGAGCTCAGGAATTTAACCTCAGCAAGTAGCAAAGCGGATTGC
>JAQVCB010000017.1:1386-35732 GCA_028689995.1 Candidatus Gastranaerophilales bacterium | reverse complement strand
TGACATTTTTGCGGACTTTCTTTAAAGAAATTATAGTAGAAACATCCTGAGCAGACACAACCTCTTTTATAGCAATCAACAGCAGTAGTAGTCCATCTTCTTACCGACGTAGCTCTTCCTAGGTCTCTATTTTTCAGCACTTAACTCACTCCTCCAAACACTACTCCCCAACTTTGATGAATATCTCTCTCCGATATGTGGTAAATAATTCAATAATTAATAATAATGCATAATTACCAAAATATTGCTTTTTATATCCAGTCTACAGCCGTTACGATCGGGCAAAGCCCGCTCTGCATGGCCTTCGCTTTTACAAGGGTCGACCTCAAATCTTTGCTTTGTGACAAAAATTTTAGTTATGCAACGGTCTCTAATTAGACTGTACTTAAATTATATTTGCAAAGAATTAAAACTCAACAATTAATTGAACAATTATTACAATACTCAACAATTGCTTGAATATACTATGGTGTCTATCATCCCATGATTTGAATCCTACAAACTCATGGGGCATGAATATATAGACATGATTTAATCCATGTAATCATGTCGTAGCATGTTATTTGGCATGATCAATTTTTATGTAAAATCTTAAAATTTATTTACGTTTTGAAGAAAAAATGTATAATCTTTATTTTTATATTTTTTACAATAAGAAACATTAACTAAAAACAAATATAAATTTAAAAATGAGATCGCTACATAACTATAATTTTTGTTAAAAACTCATTCAGTGCTTTGCCCTATCGTAACGGCTGTAGACTGGATATAAAAAGCAATATTTTGATAATTATGCATCAGTCTTAAAATATAAATAAAAGAAAAAAGCCTTTAAACACTATTATTGGTTTTAAAAGGCTTTTTCGGTATATTTTATTCAATTTTAAAGAGGATTTATCACAAGTCCGCTTAGAAGTTTCGGATAAAAATAAGTGGTTTTTTGAGGCATTCTGTAGCCCTGTTTAGACACTTCTTTAATATCCTGAATCTTAGGTGAAGCAACCAGGAATACAAGCTCGGCAGAATTGGAGTCAACTGCCTCAAAAGCTTCCTCTTCTTTTTTAATATATTTGACACCTTTCTGGCTCATCTGATCTTCTTCCGAAATACCAATAAAATCAGAAATAATAACTTTATGAAGTATTGTTAAATCAAGTTTTCTGAGTACTTCAGGAACATTTTTTTCGGTCAGAATTTTATCTACGGCATCTGTTTCTTTTAATTTGAAGAGAAAGTATTTTTTCAGGTTTTTCTGATACATGCCAAGTGCTACAGTTGATTTAGAGGCTTTTTCAAGTTCTTCTAAAAACTTTTGTCTTGTTTGAATTTTGTCCTTATCTTCAAAGAAAAATTCGGTGACATCAAAGTATTTTTTGAGGTTGTTCAAAAGTTCATCTGTATTTACAGGCTTTGTGATAATTCTGTGCGTCGGATAAACCTTGAGTCCTTCATCGTCAATATTGGTAAAGTAACACATAATCCAGTTAAAAGGGTCATTTTCATCATAA
This sequence comes from Candidatus Gastranaerophilales bacterium, assembly GCA_028689995.1. Taxonomy (GTDB): domain Bacteria; phylum Cyanobacteriota; class Vampirovibrionia; order Gastranaerophilales; family UBA9579; genus JAQVCB01. Next base: position 34,224 of record JAQVCB010000017.1, on the reverse strand, counting down.
TCAGGATTTAATGAACGCATGTAATCCCTGTAGGCAATGGATGTTTCATATCTGTGATGTCCGTCTGCAATCAAGAGGGTTTTATCCTTCATAATTTCAGTGATTTTATTGATTGTTTCTTCATCATCAATTATATAAACAAGGTTCTGGACTCCTTGATTGTCTGTAACATCGATAAAAGGTTTTTCTGGCAGGTTTATTAATTTATCTATACTGTGTTCAGGATCTGAATATGCCATGAATATCTGACTGAAATTGGCATTGCAGGTTTTCATAAGTTTTAACCGGTCTTCTTTTGGCCCGCCCATTGTGTATTCATGGGGAAGAACATTACCTTTAGAAAATTCTTCAATATAATTTCTTGCAATAAACCCTTTTCTGGAAATTAAATTTTTATTTGATATATAATAATTTTGTATATAATAATAAATACATGGTTTTGCTGCTTTTGTCAGGATATTGTCTTTAAGCCAGTTATTAAAATATTGGGCAGCTCTTGTGTATTTATTATTTTCATCAATATCTTGAGGTGTTGTTTTGCCTAAAATTAATCTAACGATATTATATGGCGAAATATTATAGAGCTCTTCCTTCTCAGATCCTGATATTACATCATATGGTGGTGCTGTAACTTCGTCCATTGTGACTTTTTGTGTATTATAGGTAATGCCCTGCATGGGGGATATTTTAACCATTACTCCTCCTGTTTATTGAAATATTTTCTACATTTGTTATATAACATTAAAATGTTGTTTAATAAACTATGTATGTTCAATTAATTTAGTGAATCACAAATAATACTAAAGGAGAGAACTTTGGTAAAGAAAGCAATGATTATGGCAGCGGGAGTGGGAACCAGATTGGATCCTTTAACTCAAAAAGTACCAAAACCATTAATTCCGGTTGCAAATAGACCTATTATGGATTTAATACTAAGGCATATTAAGGAATTTGGTATAACTGAAGTAATAGCAAATACACATTATCTCGGAGATTTAATACATGATTACTTTGATCAGGCAACTGATCTTGGTATAGAGCTTAATTACATGTATGAAGATAAACTTTCCGGCACTGCGGGAGGGGTGAAGAAATGTGAATGGTTTTTTGAACCCGGTGAAACATTTGTTGTAGTTAGCGGGGATGCGCTTACGGATGTTAATCTCGATGAGTTGATAAAAAAACATAAATCATCGGGTGCTATTGCAACAATGGCTTTAAAAAGAATTCCTCTTTCTGAAATCAGTCATTTTGGAGTGGTTGTTATTGATGATGATTCAAGAATTATAGAATTTCAGGAAAAACCGAGTATATCCGAAGCAAAAAGCAACTTTGTAAATACCGGTATTTATATTTTTGAAACAGAAATATTTAAATATATTCCTGAAAATCAGTTTTATGATTTTGCCAAAAATGTATTTCCTGCGGTAATGTCAAGCGATCATTTTCTTAGCGCATATGTGATTGATGAATATTGGAGTGATATTGGTACTATAGGGCAGTATAGAATGTCCATGTGTGATGTTCTAAACGGTAAAATACATACAAATACAGAATATAAACATATCAGTGGCGGCTGGTATTCTGAAGATTCAATTATCAGCTCAAATGCAGTTAATAATGGCAAAGTTGTCGTTGGACAAGGTTCTGTTATTGAAGGAAATACCAGCTTTTTCGGTTATTCATCAATAGGCAGTAATTGTATAATCAAGGAAGGCGCGCAGGTTAGAAATTCGATCATATGGGATAATGTAATTATTGAAAATGATGTCAAGCTTGATGGCTGTATAATTGCTAGTAATTCAAAAATTGGTAAAAAAAGTGTACTAATGCCGGGTTGTATTATTCCTGATGGATGCGTAATTGGTTCAGATCAAAAACTTTCAGATGATTTTAAAGTTCAGGCAGGAGTGAATTGCAGTTCTGAAGCGTTATCTGCTTAATTATACATGAGCAGGATTGGAAGCTTCCTCCTCAATATTTAATATTAATTATGTCCCAGTGAAAGAACAGCTTCTGAGGAAGTCAGATAATCATATTCCTCTTTAGTTAAAATACCTTGTTCAACAACATATTGTTTGATTGGCTGAGGTGATTTTTCAAGTGCTTTAGCTATTTCTGCTGCTTTAATGTAGCCTATTTTTGGAACGAGAGCAGTAATAGTAGCATGGCTGCACATAACGTGTTTTTGAATATTTTCTTTATTTGCCACAATACCGTCAATACATCTTTTTCTGAATATTTTATTTGCATTAATAAGCATTTCAAGCGATTCAAGGAATGTAAAGGAGAGAAGGGGAGTATTTTGATTTAATTCAAGTTGCCCACCTGCTGCACACTGGTTAATAATTACGTCATTTCCAAAAACTTTCATTCCAACCTGAGCAACAACTTCAGGAATAACAGGATTGACTTTCCCCGGCATTATAGATGATCCGCATTGAACGGGAGGAAGTGTAATTTCGGCAAATCCGGCATGAGGTCCTGAATTCATCAATCTTAAATCATTTGAAATCTTTATAAGATTTGTGGCATGGGCTTTTAATATACCGCTGACTTCGCTGAAAACGTCAAGATTTTGAGTGTTTTCCAGCATATTTTCTGCTCTTGCAAGCCCTATGCCTGTTAAAGTCCTGAGATTCTCTATTACAGAGAAAATGAATTTTCTTGGTGCACAGAGACCTGTTCCAACAGCGGTACCACCTATGTTAACTACTCTTAAACGCTCTTCGCATTTGTAAATTCTCCATCTGTCTCTTGAGAAAGCTTCTGCATATGCAGAGAATTCTTTGCCGAGAGTAATCAGAACGGCATCCATAAGCTGAGTTCTTCCGACTTTTACAATATCGCTGAATTCTTTTTCTTTGTTTTGAAAACTTTCTTGTAAAGCTATTACCTGCTTTTCAAGCTTTCTTAAAAGAAAAATGGATGCAATTTTGAATGCAGTCGGATAAGTGTCATTTGTTGACTGGTAGAGGTTTATATCTTCAATAGGATCGACAAAGCTGTATTCACCTTTATTCTTACCTAGAATTTCAAGTGCTTTGTTTGCAATAACTTCATTAACATTAAGATTTAGTGAAGTTCCTGCACCTCCCTGAATGGGATCAACTATTATATGTTCATTCAGGTTGCCATCTATAAGATCCTGACATGCTTGAATAATGGCATTTGCTTTATCGTCTGGCCATACTTTCAGGTCTTTTGAAGTTTGAGCACAGGCAAGCTTGACAAGTCCAAAGGCTTTAATAAATTCATCATGGATTTTGTAACCTGATATAGGGAAATTCTCGGAAGCTCTGTATGCATGTATTCCCCAAAAAGCATCTTCAGGTATATTAACTTTGCCTAAAAAATCCGATTCTTCTCTGAATTTCATATTTTACCCTGTCTTGATTCTTCGTAAATCTGTTTTGCAAGTGGGAAAGGTTCTAATGCTCTTTCAAAGATTCCCAGTGAATATGCAATTGCAAGTCCATAATTTGTTATCGGCACACCTGCTTCTTTTGAGCGCATGATTCTCGAAAGAATCTCTCTTCTGTTTGTCATGCAGGCTCCGCAGTGAATAATAAGTTTGTAATCCAAGATATTTTCAGGGAAGTCATGTCCTGCATAATGTTCAAATTCAAGCTTGCCTCCAACATACTGGGTCAGCCATCTTGGGATTTTAACCCTGCCTATATCATCTCCTATGGCATGATGTGTGCAGGACTCGCATACTAAAATTCTATCACCAGGTTTTAAAGAGTCAATTGAAGTGGCACCGCGGACAAATTCACTTAAATCTCCTTTAAATCTTGCAAAGAGTATGGAAAAAGAGGTCAATTTTACTTCTCTCGGAACATCGGCAGAAACTTTTAAAAATGCCTGAGAATCTGTAATCACAAGATGGGGTGGCTTATTCAGCATTGAAAGAGCATCTTTTAATTCTCTCTCTTTCACTACTAATGAAACGGAATCATTATCCAGAAGATCTCTGATTGTTTGGATCTGTGGAAGAATTAATCTTCCTTTCGGTGCTTCAAGATCTATTGGTACAACAAGGACTGCCATTTCGCCAGCAGGAACGAGATCTGATACAATTGAAGGAGTATTTAAGATTTCATCCGGAGCTAATTTTATAATTTCTTTTTTTAAATCATTAATACCTTCAAAGTTTTTAGCCGATGTAATTATCGGATTTAATTTTAAATTCTTTATTTCTGTAATATTTTCGTCATTTATTATTCCAAGGTCAGATTTATTAAATACCGGAATGACTGGAATATCTCTTTTTGTGAATTCTTCATAGAGTTCTTTTTCAAATTTATTCCAGCAGGAGCCTTCAGAAACAATGATTGCAAGATCAGTCCTGTCGAGAATTTTCATTGTTTTTTGAACTCTCATTTCGCCCAGTTTGCCTTCATCATCAATGCCTGCAGTATCAACAAATAAAACGGGGCCGACAGGAAGTAATTCCATAGCTTTTTCAACAGGATCTGTTGTTGTACCTGCCACATCGGAAACGATAGAAATATTTTGATTTGTTAAAGAATTTAATATAAATGATTTTCCAACATTTCTCTTGCCGAAAATACCTATATGCAAACGCATTCCTCTTGGTGTATTTTGCATTATTTAATCTCCGATCAATTTTATCTAATTCATTTTAGTATAAAAACCGAATATTTTTTAATATAGTTTTAATTCTGTAAAGAAAAAGCGCTATCTTATTTATATAATTATTGAAAAGTGTTAATATCATGTGAAGTGGAGAGATCATAAAAAATAAATAACATACAGAAGGAGGCGGGAATGGCTGTTAAGAATACTATATACATAGTGGATGTTACTAACAGGGATGGCGTTCAAACTTCAAGGCTTGGTCTTGCAAAGCTTCAAAAAACAATGATTAATATTTTACTGGATGATATGGGTATTACCCAGTCAGAATTCGGTTTTCCTAATACAAGGCATGAAATGAATTATTTAAATGCCAATCTGGAACTTGTTGATAGAGGAATAATTACTAAAACTAAATTAAGCGGATGGATGAGAGCACTAGAGAGTGATGTTTATCAGTCATTTCAGAATATTCCTCGATTAACACATGTAAATTTATCTATTTCTACATCAGATCAAATGATTCAGGGGAAATTTAGCGGAAAAAAGACAAGAGATGATATTATACAGCAGACAAAAGATGCCATAGCGGCTGCAATTACCTGTGGTGCTCAAACAATAGGAATTAATGCTGAAGATGCTTCAAGAACAGATGAAGAATTCCTTATTAAATTTGCCAAGGCGGCAAAAGATCATGGCGTAAGCAGAGTAAGGTATTGCGATACTCTTGGCTGTGATGATCCTGATACAACATATAAGAGAATTTATAATCTTGCTTCTGCTGTTGGTATTCCTGTTGAATTGCATTGTCATAATGATTTGGGAGTTGCAGTTGCAAATTCAATAATGGGAGCAAAAGCAGCAATAGATGCGGGAGTAGATGTATATATAAATACAGCTATTAACGGAATGGGAGAAAGAGCAGGAAATGCTGATCTTGTTTCCTGTTTGCTTGCGGTTTTAAAGTCAAGCGGTTTTAAAAATAAATATATTCTTGATCCTAATATTGATTTAAGCAAAGCATGGAAACTTGCAAAATATGCTTCTTATGCTTTTGGAGTTCCATTACCGCTTAATCAGCCTGCTGTAGGAGATAATGCTTTTGCTCATGAATCCGGTATTCATGCCGATGGAGCTTTAAAAGACAGAAGAAATTACGAATTATATGATTTTGAAGAACTTGGAAGAGGCGAGCCTGAAATGGTTGAAACCGGACGCATGATTACAACAGGTGAATATGGTGGCATCAAGGGATTCAGGAATGTTTATCAGAAATTAGAGCTTGAATTTCATGATGAAGATGAAGCAAGAAATATTCTTGAGCTTGCAAGGTATGCAAATGTTCACACTCAGAAACCTTTAATGGATAATGAGTTAAAATTTATTTATGATAATCCTGATATTGCGGCTAAAATTATGACAGTGACCCCGTATTATATGCCGACAGGAGAGCTTAAGAAAAGAATAGACAGGGAAAAAACAAAAGTAAATAATACATTAATTTCGTAGGCTATAATTTATATATCAATCCTAAAATAAATTCAGGATTTTATAAAAGCAGAAATGTGGGAGTGCTGAATTTGGGAGATCACAAATTAAAACTCTAGTGTAGATATAAAGAGAGGTTTATATGGGAAAAACAATAGCGGAAAAGATTATTAGCGAACATTGTGGAAAAGATGTGAATGCAGGTGAATTTGTTGTTGCTAAAGTTGATGTAACAATGGTTCAGGATGGAACAGGCCCGCTAACAATAGAAGAAATCAGGAAAATTAATCTTGAACAGGCTATAAATCCTGAAAAAACCATTCTCTTTATAGATCATGCTTCGCCAAGTCCCAGAAAAGAATTATCAAATTCACATAAAGTTTTAAGAGAATTTGCCAAAAAGACAGGTGCGGTACTCTCTGATGTGGGAGAAGGCGTTTGTCATCAAAGACTTGTTGAAGATTTTGTCAATCCCGGAGAAATAGTCATAGGTGCTGATTCTCATACATGTACTTCAGGCGCATTAGGTGCATTTGCTACGGGTATGGGGTCAACAGATGTTGGTATTGCTATCGCGCTTGGTAAAACTTGGCTTAAAGTTCCAGAAACTATTAAAATTGATGTTATTGGTAAATTTCAGGACGGAGTATATGCAAAAGATCTAATTTTGCATCTTGCCGGTATGATTGGAGCAGATGGTGCAACTTATAAAGCTCTGGAATTTTCAGGTGAAACTATTGACAAGATGCCTATGTCAGACAGATTTACTCTTTCCAATATGGCTGTTGAGCTTGGAGCAAAAGCAGGATTAATTGCATCAGATGAAACCACGAGGAAATATTTGGTTTCAAGAGGCAGAGAAGATAAATTCAGAGAAATATTTGCGGATGATGATGCATTTTATTCTGAAGTAATTGAGATTGATGCATCCAAAATTCTTCCTACCATATCCTGTCCGCATACTGTGGATAATACAATAACCGTTGATAAAATTGGAAATGTAAAGCTTGATCAGGTGTTTATAGGAACCTGTACGAATGGTAGAATTGAAGATTTAAGAATAGCAGCAGATATTTTAAAGGATAAAAAGAAGCATCCTGACGTCAGATTACTCATTGTCCCTGCTTCAAGAGAAATATACTCTCAGGCATTAAAAGAAGGAATAATAAAAATTCTTGTCGATGCGGGGGCAAATATTTTAGCGCCAGGTTGTGGCCCTTGTGTTGGAATTCATGCAGGTATTCTTGGAGATGATGAAGTCTGTCTTGCAACTCAGAATAGAAACTTTCAGGGTAGAATGGGTAATCCAAAAGGATATATTTATCTTGGATCACCTGCGATGGCAGCTTACAGTTCATTAACAGGATATATTTCTGACCCGAGAGAGATTTATACTCTTAATGCCGCTCAACGGATATACCCTAATGAAAAATACATTCATTAAATTTTATTAGCAGGAGTTTTTAATATGATAAAAAAAGGTAAAGCCTGGAAATTTGGAAATAATATAAGCACAGATCATATTGCACCCGGAAGGCTGTTCCATTTAAGGTCGAATTTGCCTGAATTGGCAAAGCATGTCCTTGAAGATGCAGATCCTGATTTTGCAAGTAATATGACAAAAGGTGATTTTGTCGTAGCAGGTAAAAATTTTGGGCTGGGTTCATCAAGAGAACATGCCCCCCAAATCATAAAATTAGCCGGCGTTAATGGTGTTCTGGCAAAAACTTTTGCAAGAATTTTTTTCAGAAATGCAATTAATATAGGCTTATTACTCATAGAATGTAATACTGATCTTATAGATCAGGGAGATGAGCTTGAAATTGATATTGAAAACGGTCTGGTTAAGAATTTAACCCAGAATATTGATATTAAAATTACTCCGCTTCCTGAAGTTATGATAAAAATTCTCAATGAAGGCGGTCTTGCAAAGCATATTGAAAGACATGGCGACTTTCAGTTGGTATAGGTGAAAAATGTATAATATAACTTTAATACCCGGAGACGGGATAGGGCCTGAGATCACGGAAGCCGCAAAAGTTGCAATTGAAGCAACAGGAGTAAAAATAAACTGGGAGACAGTTAAAGCAGGAGCTGACTGTATTGAAACAGACGGAACTCCACTTCCTGAAAAAGTTCTTGAATCTATAAGAAAAAACAGGGTAGCTCTGAAAGGTCCGATAACGACTCCTATTGGAACGGGATTCAGAAGCGTAAATGTGACTTTGAGAAAAGAACTGAATCTTTTTGCTGCTTTAAGACCTGCAAAAACAATGCTGGGAATAAAATCCAGATATGATAATGTGGATTTAGTTATAGTCAGGGAAAATACAGAAGACTTATATGCAGGTATCGAGCGCAAGATTGATGAAGATACAGCAGAATCAATAAAAATTATTACAAGAGGGGCATCAGAGAAAATAGCAAAGTTTGCTTTTGACTATGCGGTAAAAGAAAACAGAAAAAAAGTCACAGCAGTAACAAAAGCAAATATCTGCAAACTTTCGGACGGATTGTTCTTAGAGGCAACAAGAAAAATTGCTGCTGATTATTCGCAAATTAAATATGAAGAGCTTCTTGTTGATAATATGTGTATGCAGCTGGTTCAACAGCCTGAATTATACGATGTTCTCGTTCTTCCGAATTTATACGGAGACATTGTTTCGGATTTATCAGCAGGATTGGTCGGTGGACTCGGAGTTGCACCGGGTGTAAATTTTGGAGATGATATCGCTGTCTTTGAACCCGTTCATGGAAGTTCACCTTCTTTAAAAGGGCTGAATAAAGCTAACCCGACTGCATTAATTCTGTCAGCCAGTTTGATGCTTAAACATATAGGTGAGGCAGAGGCAGCCGATAAATTATACAATGCCGTGACAAATGTTATTCAAAAAGGAGAAATCCTGACATTTGATCTTGGTGGCAGTGCATCCACAATGGATTTTGCAAAAGCTGTTGCTGATGAGGTTAGAAAATCTTAATAAGAGGACTGTATATGGATAGTTTAAAACAGGAAACAGGAATAAAACAAATTTTTTCAGATGAAGCTATTTTTTGTCTGAACCCTGATCGCAGTACCTGTACATTCCTGTTTACCGATGATTCGGGTAATGATTCAGGATTTATAGCTTATAGAAAAACTATATGTGAAAAATGTATCTGGGTAAGAAAATAGAAAAGAATAATGTTAAAAGTATGAGAATGAAGCAAATTCTATTGTTACTAATATTAATTGGAACATTTGGTATTGGTAGTGCGCAAACTTTTAATAATGAAAAGAAGATAGATTTTTATTCTCCTTCAAAAGGGATTTATATTGTTGATATTAATACAAAAACCTGTAAAGACTGTATAAAACCTTATATATCAGATTCTCTTGAAACTGTAGAAATGGTTGCAGAAAAGACAAAGTCAACAGTTGCCATTAATGCAGGTTTTTTCGACCCAATAAATGCTAAAACAACATCTTATGTAATTAAAGACGGAAAACTGGGAGCTGATCCAACTTTAAATTCTGACTTAATGAACAATCCAAATAATCAAGTATATATACCTGGTATTTTAAACAGATCAGAGTTCAGAATAGAAGATTGTACACTCAATACGGGAAGTACAGCCAGGATTTATGAAATAGCCAGATATAATGATTTACCTCAAATGAAATGCGATATTGTCCACTCTATACAGGCAGGTCCGGCTTTAGTACCTGAGTTTAAACTTTATGATGAAGTTTTTGTGGCTGAAAAAGACGGTAAAATTGTAAAAGAGTCAGCAGGAGCACTTGGAAAGTATGCAAGATCAGCTATAGGAATCAGAGGTGAGCATATACTGCTTGTTGCTGCCAGCAATGAGTCGCCAATGACTCTACAGGAACTGGCTGATTATATGAAAAGTTTGAATGTTAATCAGGCAATGGCGTTTGATGGCGGAAGTTCAACTTCATTATATGCAAACTTGCCAGATAGGCCAAAATTTATACTCACGTCTGCCAAAGATAATTCTGCAAGAAGGGTTAAGTCTATTTTGCTTGTTAAATCTGACAATTAAAGAAATAACAAGTAATTTTACTCATTTTGACATATTTTGAAAATTTCTTGATTGAAGTGTCATTCTGAGGGCTTTAGCCCGAAGAATCTTCATGGAAGTTTAACGTAGATTCTTCGCCTCGCTCAGAATGACAACTGATAGTATTTATCGTGATTAAAAACCTAGTTTGCCTGACATCCAATAACTTTTGACAGGCTGAAAATTTTATAAGTGACCATTTATTATTCAGATTCGTATAAGTATAAAATTTGTTTACATCTGGATATAGTCAACATTAATATCTTTTAAATCAACATAATCTTTATAGGAAGGGGGAATGATGACTTCTTTCTCTATATCTTTAGGCTTTAGATGATAATTTTCAACGAAATTTTTATCAATCTTCATAGTGTATTTTCCGGGAGCAAGGCCTGATATGAAATAATTTCCGTCATCATCAATTGATGTGTATTTTACTTCTTCGCCTTTTTCATTAAAAATACTTACTATCAGGTCTTTTATATCAATCTTTCTCTTGAATTCATCCCAAATATTAACTTTTCCGGCTACACTGCCTATAGAACTTATCAGTCCAAAGAATACTTTTGATTTTTGTTTTTTATCCACTTTGACTAAAAAGCTGTCTTTTGCTTGAGGTGATACTGCAAGCAAACCGGGGAGTTTATCCAAATTGAGTCTGATCTGGTAAACTCCTTCAGATAATCCTTTTGTAATATATTCCCCTTTTTTATTTGTGGAATTACCTGCAAAGCCAAGCAGGCTTATTGGAATATTAGGTATAGCAGTTTCATTGTCTTCTTTTATACCGTTCTGATTAAGATCCAGAAAAGCAACTGCTTGTATGTATCCATTATCATTTTTTGAAAACCCTATAGATTTAACACCGCCAGCTATGAGGCAGAGTGCATCCATCGTATTAAATGTAAATGAAGAATGAGATGAAGTAGGAATAAATATATTGTTGACAAATGAACCTAATAATCGGTTAAAATTATAAGTAAGTTCTAATTTTCTGCCGGATGTAAACTGATAGCCAACTGTTGAAGAAAAATCAAAGCCTTTATTAAGCCCGGTATAATGATAACCGGCAGATACAGAGCTCGAAATGTTTTTAAAAGTCGGAAAAGTGTAGCCGATTCTTATGGCATTGTAGTCGCTTTTGAAGTTATTGGTGGCTGTTTTTACTATATCGTGCATTAAAGAGAACTTGCCAAGATTTTTAGGCATATCATAGTCAAGTTTTGCACCAATAACTTTGTAATTTGAATAATTATTGCTGTCAGCCTTTTCAGGAGAGGAATATTTGTTGGAAAATATGTCAGATCTGCCTGTCAAATTGAAATAAAGATTGTCATTCAATTTTTTGCCGTAATTTAAGGTGTAATTTTTATTTGAAATAAGTCCGGCAGGGCTTTTACCAGTTCTGTTTCCATAGAGAAGACTTATACTGGAACCATCTTTTAAAGGCAAACCGGCATTAAGGTTATATTCATTAAATATGTATTTACCGTTTACAAATTGATTCGCCAGCGCTGAGGAATATCTGCTTGTACTGCCGTTCAAGGACAGGCTTTTAATAGAAAGATTGCCGGAAAGTTCTCCGCCTGTTTTGTTTGTTGAATCGCTAACAAAACCCGATGATCCTGCAAGGTAAAATCCGGGAGAATAATCAAATAAGTTGCCTGAAATACTATAATGGGGCTTACTAAAATTTGCACCGACTGATGCTGAATATCCGGCAGGATTTTTTTTGAATATATCGTTATCAAGCTGGCTTTGGGCTCTGCTGATTCCAAAGTCCGAGTATATATTAAAACTGTCATTTAAAGCATAATTTAATGAGGCAATAGCAGTTTGTCCCGAAACGGAATTGGAATTAGTATAAGGTGCTAATAACAGGTAATCGTCCTGTGAAATATTGTTTAATAGTTGATTTTCAGGCAGTGAGAAAATTTTATCCCCGATCGCTATACCACTTAAAGTCAGTTTGTCAGTAAGGCCATGAGAAACTTTAAGGCCGCCTGCAAGTTTTTTTGAAAAAGAATCATTTAACCCGTTATTATCGCCGAAAAACCTGTTATTATATCCAGTTACACCTGCTATTGCGGCATATTTTGTTTTCCCTTTTGGTTGCAATGATGTATATACTGGATAAGTTTTTTGTTTAAGCAGTTTTATTTCACCGGATTGAGTTATTTCTTCTATCTTTATTTTATGGACTCTCTCACTAATGGCAGGGAGGTTTCTCAGGGTATAGTAACCTCCTTGAGTGGTTAAAGTTGAGGAAAATTTATCATTTATATAAACATTGATTTTACTGCCCGGTTCAACCTGACCGGAAATATCTCTGTAATTCGGTTCATTTTCTTTGACATTGCCAATACTGGCTCCGATGATTCCTTCTCCCACTGATAATTCATTTGATTTAAGGCCTGTTACATTGCCCAGTTCAAGATTATAATATTTTAATGCTTTATTGTACTTAAAACTCATTCCACCAAAAGTGATTGGAGATTTGCTGTTATGTATGTCGGTTTTAATTTCATAGTTTCCGCCCAGTAATGTTCCGTTAAAACCTAGCTGAGAAAGATTATTAGTTGAACTGGTCTGATAATTTTGATCTGATGATTCAGTTTTAGTCGAATCAAATCTTAGCTGACTGTCGATATTTATGGTATCTAATGTTAAAGGTGCTTTTTTTTCAGGTTTTATAATATCTTTTGAATCCAAAGGTTTATCCCGATAACCTTCAGATTTGTCCTGCTCGTTATAATCAACTATTGCTTTAAGCAAACGATTAGTTTTAACTGATATTGAATAGTTTGTCTGGTCAGAAATGATTTCTGTCTCAAGGATTTCATTTAGAATTTTTACGGGGACAAACACTTCATCTTTAGTTTCAGGTTTTAATCCCTGCTTTAAGAAGACCAGTTTTACAGGACTTGATTTTTTAAACTCAAAATCCTTATTCCCGAAAGTAATTTTTTGATTTGCATAGTCGATTAATCCCGGTATTCCAAGAGGAGTCGTGAAAGAAATAGTTTGAGTCTGGTTGTTTTGTTCAACTGGAATATCAAGTAGTTTTGCAATGGATTTGAAAGGGAGGCTGAATGAGCCGTCAGGATTAATGTAGACTTCGTAATCATAGTTCAGTTCGTTATTTATATCGAGTCCGATTATTGAATTTTGGGGAGTTACCTTGTAATTTTTATTTATGGTCTGTTTATCAGCGGCTTTAGAAGGAAGAATGCAAATAGGCGTAATTAAAAAGCAAATAAGTAATAAGTAAAATATTTGCCTTGAAAATTTTAGTAATTTTTTAGAAAAAATGCCTGAATTACACATATCTCTTCTTGACCAATAAATTAGCACCTCTTTTAAGAAGCTAATTTATAATTTCGTTAGATAAATATTGATTAAAGGGTTGCGGATGTGCAGTAGATTGTTGCCTGATAGCTTCCTGCTACATCATCAACACTGTAAGTATTAGTTCTTACACTTTTATCAATATTCATGGTTATCTGACTGGTTCCGTTTTTCTTTAGAACAGTTCCGCTGACTGCATTCCCTGTAGTATCAAATAATGGAACATCACCGTTATTTGTATTATCAACACTGAATGAAACTGTATACGATATGGCATTAGCATTATTTTCAACTGTAGGTGCATCAGTTAACGCATCTCTAACGGATGCTGCTAATGGAAGAGTGCTTGCGTTAGCAAGAACAATTTTTCCGTTAGTGCTGTTGCTTGTTCCTGCAATTGCATCGACCTGATTGCCGTCAGAAGTGTTAACTTTAACGGTAAATGTAGCACTTGCACCGGTTTTATTGTTAGAAGTAAATTTAAATCCCGGGGTTAAATTTGTTGATAAAGTTCCGTCATTGTTAATGCTTATGGATGTAGTTGCACCTTCAACTGTGGAAACAGATACAAATGGATTTAAGGTGCCTGTGATTGTCTGGCTTGCTGAAGTAGCAGCGTTTGCGGTAGCGGCGTAGCCAAATGCTAATGTAGCCAGGGCAAGACTAAATACTACTTTTTTCATCTCAACTTCCTCCTTTTTTTAAGCTGTTTGCATTATTAATAAGATTTCAGCAACAAGGGGTTGCAACCCCTTGTTATGGCAAACTGATATTAATTTATTTCATTCAATGTAAAGGGCCTTTCTTCCCTCAAAACTACCTCTTTTTGATTCTGATCCGTAAATCTGAGAGTTAATTTTAATTTATATTGCTGATCAGAGTTCAGTCCAGTCGTCGGCATAATATCTTTATATTTGCCGGTAGTTCCACCTTGAATAGGACGCTCATTGATAGGGAATTCGGCAATAAGCTGATCATCTTTTATAATCTGTCCGATTCCGCCGGCTCTGATAAGGCTGTTACCGTTTGATTTTACAGTCAGATTATAAACATATTTATTTTTAAATTTCTTAAGATCAATGTTATCTATTGATCCGGTCTTGATAATTCTCCCTTTTTCAACATATATAGGTACGGCAATTCGTGTTTTGATGACGAGATTGGCAGAAACCTTGCTGCCACTTGTAGGGAGAGACTGTTCTTTTGTTTTTGAGTTCTCTAAAAATAGTGCGGCTCTGGATTCTCCTTCAGGAAGATTTTGAACATTTGCAATTGTAAATCTTATTTTTTGAGAGCTATTCGGAGCTAAAGTAAATTCAGCAGGATTAAAACGGATGTTTTTAATAATTCCATCAGAGTTGGTTTTGTTTGATCCTGATTGAATAGTTCCTTCTTCTGAAATTTCAAAGTATTCAGGATAAGCTTTAAAGCGAATTTCTTCATTATCATCATTTTGTACGGTAAATGATCCTGTGATGTAACTGTCATTTGGTTTAACATTGAATTCAAACTTTTCTGTGGACAGTCTGATAGCAGCATTTGCTGGTAATGAGACTATTAATGCCATAAAAGAGAGTATTAACAGGTATTTTAAAAATCTCATATTTTCTCCTTATGTGGTAATTATTGTTAATTGTTTTTTTCTTGTTACATAACATAATACCTGTATTTTTTATAAAAAGACAATATAAAAAACCATTTCCAGAAAATTACCAGAAATAGAAGAAAATTTTTTTATAGTGTGATGTTGTACTAAAACGAGTTTATATTTTCGAAGGCTTGAACGAGTTATTAAAAACCTCCAGCTCCTGCTGATCGCAGCAGCTTCAGTTTTTTACACTTCCACTACCGTACAACGCCTCCGAAAATAACGCTCCTACTACCGAATACCATTTTTTATTTGTTGTTAAAATCCCAAATTCATTTTTGAAGTGGTATATAAAAAATATGGAATTTAAATTTTAAAATTTAAAAAAGTAAAGTTTTAATCACATTGTTTAATCCTTGAATTAATCATTTTATAGTCCATAGAGGGAAGTTAATCCTCTTTTATTTTGAAAAAATATTTACGATAGTCTATAAAAATAAGGCTTTAAAGGGAGGAGAATTCATATGAATTTAAGCAAATTTGTAGTGATAATAATCATAATTTCTGCTATGGGTATGGGATTAACTGCCTGCGAGTTTAGTGGAAGTGGTCAAGGTAGCGGACAAGGCAGTGCTAGCGGTAAATAATTATAAATCAGCCGACGTACAGTAAATAATTGCCTGATAGCTGCCCGATTCATCCTCACTGCTGAAGGAGCCTTTTCTGACAGAATTTTTATCAACTATTATAGTTACAGTATTTGATCCGGTTTTAGTTAGAATATTTCCGCAGGCTGTATTTCCGGTTTTATTAAATACCGGCATATCGCCTTTATCATTGTCTTTGATTTTAAAAGATATTTGATACGAAATAGCATCGGGATTATTTGTTGGATTATTACTAAGTGCATTCATAACAGCACTTGAACGAGGTTTAATGCTTGTATTTGCAAGTACTATTATTCCGCTGCTGCTGTTGTTAATCCCTGAAATCGCATCAATCTGGCCATTGTCAGATGTATTAACCTTAACATTGAAGGTTGCGCTTGCTCCATTTTTATTGTTCGAAGAAAATTTAAAGGAAGGTGTTAAATCTGCTGAAAGTTTCCCTCCTTCTAATATTTGGACGGAAATTGATGAATTTCCAACATTTGATACAGTAACAGATGAACTTAACGTAGCTGTTATAGTTTGAGTTGCTGAAGTTTCACCAAAAGCAGAGTTCAGGCACAGAAAAGACAATGCCATAGCAGAAGAAAAAATAATTTTTTTCATCAGTCCACACTATCCCTAATTTTAGATGCGTAAAAGTTTAAGCATGGACTATGATAGCTGTTTAGTTAGTTTTTTAGAACGTTTGGTAAGCTATTATTAATTTTTATTTTAAATTTTACTAATTAGCGAGAAGTTAAATTGTATATTACGTTATAAGGATAACCCCCGGCAGGAAGAACTGAATATTTATCTGTTGAGAGCTTATAATTTATCTGAATTATTGTTGGTTCAATATTTTTATTGTCTGAAGAAATTGTTGGACAGCCTTCTGCAAGAATAAAGCTTGTGTTTGATAATTGCGTATATTCAGAATAGTACAAATTTGAATTATTTGAGCTTGATAAGACTTTAAAATAATAATTTAAAGGATTAGCATTATTTTGACTGTTTAAAACTAATTTCCATTCTTTGTTTGAACGAATATAGATTTTTGAGGGAGGTGAAGATTCTTGAGAATAATTCATTTGGCTGGAATCTTCCGGCAGAATGTTTATATTTACATTGTCGGGCAGTATTGAGATATTCTGTACAAGCGGCTGATCGAATGAGATATTGAAATTTTGAACGGATGTTCCATGAGAAGATGTAAGAGTAAATTGAAGTGTACCTGTATAAGTTCCCGAATAATAGCCATCAGGTGTTGAGATTCTTATTGTGCAGTTTTTATCGATTTTATCATTATTATTTCCTGATGCAATTATAATGGGCTTACCAAATTCAAGCTGAAATGTTTTAGCTGAGTCATTATCCTGAATTTCTGCCTGCGAAACAGGTATCTGACTTGTAGGATGAGATATATTTATAAAAGAATTATTTAACGGAGTGACAAGAAGTTGCCAGTTATGTTTTGTTTTTAAATTCAGTTTAATATTTTGAATAGTAGTATTACCTGTTCTAATAGCAGGTCCTGTAGGTATTACAGATAGATCCATATCTGCAAAGGCTATTTTTGCTTGCCAAAATAAGCTAAAAATTATTATATAAAATAGTATTGATAATGATTTAATCGACAAATGAAAAACCTCTTAAAAGATTTTTGTGATATCTAGTCTTCAGCTGTACCAAGCAAGTCATTTCGGGCTTTCGCTGGAATGAATTATGAAAAGTTTACATTGTCTGTTGATCACAGCCCTGCTTCGAGATACTTTTACAAAGGTTGACCTCAAATTTCTGATTTTTTGTAAAAATTTAAGTTATGCAGTGGTCTCTATAAAATTTTGCTCACTACATTATAATTCAGCTTGATATTATTTTTTTAAATCTTTATCAATAATTTTAAATTGCTTCTTAAAAGTAAAAATGATTTTTTAACCGGAAATAGTATCTGCTAAATCAATGGCATGCCTCATACTGCTAAAATCAGCAATATTTTTGCCTGCAATATCAAAGGCTGTTCCATGACTTGGAGAAGTTCTTATTATGGGCAAATTTATGGTTGTATTAACAGTTGAATCCATAGCTAATAATTTAATTGGAATCAAGCCCTGATCGTGATAACAGGCAATATAAGCATCATAAGGCTGTCTTTCACTATTAAGATATGGTTTTGCAGCTTTAATCCATAAAGTATCTGCCGGAAATGGCCCTGCAATATCAATATTATATTTTTGTTTTAACGTATTTATTACAGGTATTAATATTGCTTTTTCTTCATTGCCTATTAATCCGTCTTCTCCTGAATGAGGATTTAGCCCGCAGATTGCAAGTTTTGGCTTTAAAACTTTAAAATCTTTTATAAGAGAATTATTCAGAGCATTAATAGATTCTATAATATTATTCGGCTTTAAAGATTCAGAAACAGAGGCTAATTTAATATGCCTTGTCAGCAGTAATACTCTAAAATCCTTTGATACAAACAGCATTTCAGCCTTATTGCTTAAACACATGTCTTCTGCAAGATATTTTTGAAGAATTTCAGTTTGCCCTGAAAAATTAAAACCTGCCAGATTTATTGCTTTTTTTGAAAGCGGAGCTGTTACAATTGCTCTTATTTCTTTATTATTTGTAAGTTCACAAGCCTTATGGAGAGCTAAAAAGGATAATCTGCCGCTTTCAATACCAACCTGACCAATATTTATTTTAGATATATCACATGGAACATCAATAATCTCAATATTATCAGGAATTTTAGTATTAATATTTTTTGCAGTTTTTGTAAATAAATCTTTATTGCCTATTAATAAGTATTTATTATTATCAGACAGCGAATCAAGAGCCTTTATGATAATTTCAGGCCCTATTCCTGCCGGATCACCAATAGTTATAGCTATTTTGTTTTTCATTTTTTACTACTTTATCTCTTGATGCTGTTGAAAGTATTTAAGAATGTTTATTAATGTGTTTGGAGTTCCCAGATTGCCTGATTTAGTCACAACCCATTGAGCTTTATGATCCAAACAAAGAGGTATTACAGGCTCTACTTCATCAATAAGCTGTAAATGTTTACTGTCTATTGCATTACAACATTTATATGAAGTTTCTCCACCTATTAAAACAAGTATTAAGCTGTGTTTATCTACAACTTTCTTTGTTAAACCGGCAAGATAATCGCTTACAATATTGTGTATATTATCAGAATTAATTCCCTGTTCGTTTGCGTATTCTGCTGTTTTGCTAATATCACCTTCAAGCGGTGCTGAATGTACCAGAACGATTCCATTGGAACCAAGATAATTAACTATTCTATCCACTAACTCATCAGAAGGTTCGGACAATACCTGTTGTGGCGTTAATTCTATTATATGAGGTTCAAATTCATCGGATTCAGCGAGTTTTGCTATCTGTGTTTTTGTTATAGTTGTTGCGCTGCCTGAAACTATAAGTATTGGCAGAGTAGGTATTACTTTTGTTATATGCTGATGTTTCATTTCCGGCAGCCAGAACTTGGCTAGAGATTGAGCTAAACCAGCAGAACCGCATGGCAAAATATTAAAATTGGATTTTTCTATAGCAAGAACTATCTGTTCCATATCTGTTGTTGACACTGCATCCAATACAATCAGCTTTTTATTATTTTTAATTTTTTCCTGTAATTCAACAAGAATAGGACCTGCGCCCCTCATGACAGTCTTTAGTTCAATAAGTGATACAATATCTGGATTTTCTATCTGTTTTTTAAGCAGTGACGGAATATGTGATTCATAAATTGGAAACTGCGGATCTCTTGCGAATTCTGTTCTCTCAAGCGGAACACCTTTTAAGAGATGATAACCTCCAACAGTAACTCTGCCTTCAGCCGGGAAAGCAGGTACAATGACAGCAGCATCCCATCCCATTGCATCTAAAACAGAAAGTGCTTCAAGTGCAATGTTTCCTCTGAGAGTAGAATCCATTTTTTTATAAAGATATTCAATGCTCAAATTGTTAACGAGCATTTCAGTTGCATTTTTGACTACTTCTTCTGCTTCTTTAGGATCACTATGTCTTGTTTCAGTGCTTATTGCCCATGCCTGAGTATTAATTTTTCCATCAGGTACAGTTGAATAATCAAAAAGAATCTGAGTATTACAGCCTCTTAAATGAAATTGAAGGGCTGTATCATTTGCACCTGTCAAGTCATCAGCAATTATTCCAATTGTACCAAGTTTAACAGCCATAATTATTATCCAGCCTGAGCTTCGCCTTTACCGCCTAATAAACGTATTTTCGTAGCTTTTATTGTAAAAAGATCTCTTTCGTTACCTTCTCTATCTGTCCATTTATCAACGCTTAATCTGCCTTCTATACCTACTAGCCGACCTTTTTTTACGTATTCTCCGGCAAATTCAGCATTTTTATCCCATAGTTCAATTCTGAACCAATCAGGAACTTCTTTTTTTTCTTTGTTGTCCCATCTGTTTACAGCAAGGGAAAAAGTAGTTTTAACTTTACCTGATTCAAAATATTTCATTTCCGGATCTTGTCCGGTTCTTCCAACCAATACAATAGAGTTAATCATCATCGTTTCCTTTAATTTATTTCTATACTGGAACGAGTTATGTTTTCGGTCCATGCCGGCGAAGCCGCCCTTCTCGAAAACGTCACTCCCTGCTCCGCAATACCATTTTCTAATATTTTATAAAATTCTAATTTATTTTTGAAACTGGTATATTTAATAAATTACATATATTATATAACAACTTATTTTACTTCAATACTTCTTAAATAATCCGCACAATCTTCTGGGATGGCAATATTTATATACATACCTGTTCCAAGTTCAAATCCTGCTGCAATTGTAAGCTTTGGAACAAGCTCCATATGCCAGTGATAATATTTATTAACATTTTTTTGAGTTGGAGAAGTATGAATAAAATAATTGTATGGAGGATTTTCAAGTCCCGTATAAATTTTATAAAGTGTTGATTTCCAGATTTCAGAGAGTTCATGAATTTGAAAATCATTTAGATCTTGATATCTAGAGCTGTGAAACTTGGGCATTACCCATGTTTCAAATGGAGTCCTTGAGGCATACGGAGCAAAAGCAATAAAATTTTCATTTTCACAGATTATTCTTGATCTGTCTTTTAATTCAGTTTTAATAATATCACAGTATACGCATCTTCCTGTTGATTCGTAATAATCATTCGCACCGTACATCTCATTTGTAATATTAATCGGTACAACAGGAGTTGCCATTATCTGACTGTGAGGATGGACTAAACTGGCACCTGCTTGCTGCCCATTATTTCTAAAAATCGAAATATATTTAATTGATCGCTCCTGTGATAAATTTAAGTACCTGTTTCTATAAGCCATAAGCACACAAGCGACATGATCAGCACTTTGAAGAGCAAGGTTTCTTGTATGATGAGGTGATTCAATAAGTACTTCAGCAGCACCTCTGGCATATCCTGTAATTTTCAACGGATTATCCTGATTGACAAGAAAATCTTCGTCGAAATTCAATGCTGCAAATTTATTTGGAACTACTCTTAAATTCCATCCGGGTAAATCAGGAGATGCATTTTCATCCCTATAGGCTAAAACTTCCGGAGGAGTGGCATGTTCATTACCTTCACAGAAAAAGCAGGCAGGATCATGTTTAATTTCATCACCTGAAATTAAATGTTTGACTAAAGAACTTTCAGGTCTTTTTGCCCTCTCAGTTGCTATAATTGACCAGTTTTTTGTTATCGGATCTCTTCTTAGTTCAGGCATGATTAGTATTATCTCCGCTTTATCAAATTTTTATAAAGATTCTGATATTCTAAAGCACTTTTTTGCCAGCTAAATTCACAGTTCATAGCATTAATAACTATATGTTTCCATATTTTCTTGGTCTTAAAAAGTTTTATAGCTTTATTTATTGTATCTAATAATTCGTCCGAACTATATTTATCAAAAATAAAACCATTACCAAGTTCATTGTCAGCAGTATAATCAATGATTGTATCTGCCAGACCACCTGTTTTTCTGACTATTGGAACTGTTCCGTATCTTAATGCTATCAGCTGCCCAAGTCCGCATGGCTCAAATCGGCTTGGCATAAGAAACATGTCACAGCCGGCATAAATTTGATGTGCCAGATTATTATCATATCCAATCAAAGCTTTAATGTTAGAAGTATTTTTAGTTAGTTTTCTAAAAATTTTCTCATATTTTTCATCACCGGTACCAAGAACAATCAGTTGAAGGCTGCTGTCTTTCAAGTCATTAGCAATATTTGCAAGTAAATCCAGTCCCTTTTGATCTACAAGTCTTGAAACTATTCCCAGCAATGGAATACTGAGTTTTTGATCAAGTTTAAATTTTTTCTGAAGAGCTTTTTTGCATTCTTTTTTCCCGGAAAGGTCATCGGCTGAATAATTTGTCTGAATGAGAGAATCACTTTTTGGATTCCAAATATTGTAGTCAATTCCGTTTAAAATACCTGTCAGTTTGTAGTTTCTAAGTCCAAGAAGCCCGTCAAGTCCTTCTCCAAACTCCGGAATCTGGATTTCATGAGCATAAGTTTTAGAAACTGCATTAATTTGATCCGAATATACAATTGCCCCTTTCATCCAGTTAACATCACCGAAGAATTCAAGACCATCAGGTGTAAATACTTTTTCAGAACTTATATTGGCAAAATCAAGTATTTCTTTTCCATATATTCCCTGATAAGCAAGATTATGAATACTAAAAAGAACAGATGAACTGGTGTAAAAATTAAAATGATTTTTTGATCCCTTCAGATATACAGGGATATTAGCAGTATGCCAATCATTACAATGGATAATATTTGGCTTAAAACTAATTTTTTCCATTAATTTCAATGATCCGATACCAAATACAAGAAATCGTTCCTGCTCAACTTCGGCTTCACAATTTTTTGGATAAACTTCATTAAGAGAACCAAAATATTCATTATTTACAACAAAATACACAATAACATCCGAATCTGGAAGCTTAGTCTGCTTCAAAGAAACAGAAACATTCTTTGCATCCAGTTTTAAAGTAATAGTTGAATCAGGAACATCCTGTAAATCAAATTTATCTTTATCAATACAACCCCATAATGGCATTATAACTCTAATATCATTACCTAATTCATTAATAGCCTTTGGTAAACTACCTGCAACATCACCCAGTCCACCGACTTTTGCAAATGGAGCTACTTCTGCTGATGCAAAAAGAATTCTCATGATATTATATTTACCTCTTTATAATATTTTTATACCTGTTACCAATTATTTTAAATTTAATCTTATCTCAAGTAATCATAATATAACTCTGCTATTTCAGGCAATTATTCAAATGCATTAAAACTGATCTTAATGTTTTTACCAGGATATTTTTCAAATGAGAGTAAATTTCTCAGATTTATCTGAAAAATAATTGCAAAATAAGTATATATTACAATCAAAGCGACTATATAAAATTCCTTTTTGGTCATAAAAACCTGCAATATTCCTAATATTCCTCATAAATCAATCTCATCATTATTTACAGGTTTATTTACAAATAATAATCCTCTTAAGGCGACAACTGCATAACTATAATTTTTATAAAAATATAAAGATTTGATTTTGGCCGTCAAAATGTTGAAGAATAGTTAAATAGCTTTTATTTTCTATTCTTTAACAGTCCTAATGTACTCAAAAATATTAATAGGATTTCTTATCAAAATCGGGTAAGAATTTATTTAAATATTATCGAGATGTACATAAACATCTATAACTTAATAAATACTCAAAACTATATTTTCATAATCATTAACCGAATGGGGCAGAAAAATATGGTTTTTGAGGAAAAATATGAAATATTCAAGATTAACTGATGCTGTTATTGCAGTCACATATAAATGTAATTCCAGATGTAGTATGTGCAATATCTGGAAAGAACCACCAAAAAACGAGTTAGCTGCGAAAGAATTTTCAAAGATACCAGCAGGCTTAAAAGATATCAATATAACCGGAGGAGAACCATTTTTAAGAAATGATCTAGTTGAAATAATAGAGAATATAAACAGTGTGAATCCAAAAGCAAGGCTGATTTTTTCTTCTAATGGCTTTGCATCAGAAAAAATCATTTATTTTATGAAACAAATAAAGAAAATAAATCCTAATTCCGGCATTGGAATTTCTCTTGACGGCATAGATGAAATGCATTCACAAATAAGAGGAATTGATAATGCTTATTCAAAAGTTATAAACACAATAATAGATCTTAAAAAAGTCGGTATAAAAGATATAAGAGTCGGTTACACAGGCAGCAACCAAAATATAAAACATCTGTCAAAAATTTATGATGTTGCCAGCCTTTATGACATCGAATTTACTTTAAGTATTGTTCATAATTCAGAAAATTATTTTAATATTGACACAAATTTAACACCCGCCTTTGATGATCTCGAAAAAGAGCTTAATTATGTTATTACTAATGAATTTAAATCAATAAACCCAAGAAGGCTTCTTAGAACATTTTATATGAATGGAATACTAAAATATCAAAAAAACGGAAAAAGACCTCTTAGCTGTCAGGCGTTAAAGGATTTCTTCTATATGGATCCTGAAGGCTTTATTTTTCCCTGCAATATTTTGAATAAACCTGTAGGCAATATTAGGGAAAATGACTTTAAAACAATCTGGAACTCAGCAAAGTCAGACAAACTGAGAAAATTCTGTGAAAACTGCAACGATTGCTGGATGGTTTGCACCGCTAAAAGTTCGATAAGAAGAGAACTTTTAACAGTTGCAAAAGAAATCATTCCAGCCAAAATTAAAACTTTATATCCTAAATTAGCTGAAATTTCTCATTAAAAAATGTAACAAAAAAGCATTTTTTTTATGTTCATATACTTTAAATATATATAGGATATAAAAGAGGAGAAATTTATGGTAAACGATGTAAAATTTAATCAACTTGGTACAAGTTTGAATAAAGCTTTTAATGATCATCCAGTATTAGACAAGATTGGAGAAACATTTGGTAGTATTTGGGATGGAGCTAAAGAAGGTATAAAAGACTTAGCTAATGTAAGTATTTTTGACGGAACTTCCTTTGACAAATCTATGCGTACAACAGGAATTTTGTCAGAAGATTTTAGAAATAATATGCATTAAAATCGGAAGCTAATAATATTGCATAAAAAGCCTTTTGAAATGCTAAATTCCATAAGGCTTTTTGTTTTGGTTTTAAATTAATTTCATACAATAATCTGTAATAGGACAAATATTGCATTTTGGCCCAACAGGCACACAAATATTCTGACCATGGGTTATAAACAACTCATTAATTTCCAGCCAATACTTTTGAGGTAACTTTTTTCTCAGTTCCATTTCAGTTTGATCGGGTGTCTTGGTTTTTACATATCCAAGCCTGTTACATATTCTGTGAACATGAGTATCAACGCAAATAGAAAGCTTGCCATACCCTTTTCCAATAACCAGATTTGTGGTTTTTCTGCCAACTCCTTTGAATTTTAAAAGCTCATCAATATCGTCAGGGACTTTAGAATCATATTTATTAACCAGATCTCTGCATATATTAAGGATAACTTTTGCTTTATTCTGATAAAAACCGGCAGGATAGATCGCTTTTATAATGTCTTCTTCTGAATATTTTAAAAAATCTTCAGGATTTGAGCCCAATGTGAATAACCTGTGAGCTGTAACATAGGTTACCGTATCTCGCGTCCTTAAACTCAAAATACAGGCAAGAAGAACCTTAAAAGGATCCTTTAATGAATTCATATAAGTTATAAACGGATTCCTTTCAGGATAATATTTTTCAAGTATTTCAAATATTTTATCAATGTCAATTTTCATAATTTAATTTTATACTAACTCGAATTAAATAAATATTTGAACACTAAATGAATTAGGGCAGCAGAAAAACCGTTCTCTGTGAAAAACTATTATAGCGTTAAAAAACGGCACTTATAAAATACTTTTAAAATGTTATTTCATATTTGTTTTTAAATGTTAAGAAATGTTAAAACGACATTTACTACAAAAGTAGAAAATATAAACGTTGGAAATATTATATAACAAGTATATCCACTTTATAGTGTTAATAATTGTAGTATTTACACCAGTAAAATAGGGTTAAAAACCTTGTGATTTCTGGTATAATATATATTGAAGGGATATAAAATCCCTGATACTAAGAGAAAAGCTTAGATAGGTGGGCTATATGTATTATTTAGCTTGTCGTTCTGAAAAATTTTTTCTGACTTTCATATCATTCCTGATGCTATATTCAATAACTTATTCAGTAATCGCACAGGATAAAGCTAAAGATATTGATATTTCTCCCTATAAATTTAAATTAGCTCTTGCGGATATCCCTAAAACATTTAATTTAACCCCTCCTATAATAACTACGAATTCTGATACAATAAAATATAATAATGAACAAGCAAGTTTAAGAATCTCTTCGGAAAAAAACTTGCTTGTTTCTTTTTTAAGGAACGATATAAAAAATTCTGCCACAAATCAAAATATGAGAATTTTCCCTGCTATTTCATCAGTCAGTGGTCTGGACACTCTGACCTACTACATACCACAAGTTAAAACTTCAATTACAGATAAGAAAAAATGGGATGATGCAATTAAAAATAAATACAGAGATGGTCTTATCAGGTCACTTGCTCCTGGTGTTAAACATATAGCTATAAAAAAATATACTAAATCAGGCCCAATGTTCATAAATGTTGTTGAAATTAATCCTCAAATAAATCCAAATATTAGTATTGAACCGGTTTTATCAGGCAGCGGATTATCAGGAACAGGAAAAGTTAGCACTATGGTTGCACAAAGTAATGCTATCGCAGGAATAAATGCTTCATTCTTTAAACAATCGACTGGCACTCCTCTCGGTACATTAATAATAAACCAAGAATTATTAACCGGTCCGATATTTGACAGGGTAACTCTCGGAATCGGTAACGGTAACTTCAAAATGGCAAGAATTTCTCTTCAAGGCTCAATAAATACTTCTGATGGAAGAGAAATAAAAATAGACAATGTTAATCAGCCAAGAATGCTTTCTTCTTACACTTTGATTTATTCTTCAAAATGGGGAAAACTAGCTCCTCCGAGTCCTCAATACGGTATTCAGGTTGCAATAAATAATGGCAAAGTAACAAAAATAAGCAAAAATCGTCTTAACATAGTAGAAAACGGCTTTGTAATAGTAGGACCGGAAAAACAACTCGGCAAATTAAAAGTAAATGATGAAGTAAAAATTAAATTCACAACTAATCCTAACTGGACAGGCATCAAACACGCCATAAGCGGTGGACCGTACCTGATAAAAGAAGGACAGATTTTCATAGATGTAAAAGATCAAAAATTACAATCAATCGGCGGACGCAACCCAAGAACCGCAGTCGGATATACTCAGGATAACAAGTTCATGATGGTAACAGTTGACGGAAGACAAAAAGGATCTGTTGGAGCTACACTCACTGAACTGGCAGGAATTATGAAAAAATTTGGATGCATAAATGCAATGAATCTTGACGGTGGCAGCTCAACACAAATGATTGTACAAAACAGAATCGTAAATAATCCTCTTAATAGAGGCGGAAGTTATGTAGCCAATGGCTTAATAGTAAAGGTAAATGAAAATGAGTAATTTTTCAAAAGCTATGATTTATCTGCACAATCTTGTGGTTTTCTACGACCTTAATATATATATGTTTAGAATGTAGTTCTAATTTCAGTTAATAAATGTTATAATAACTATTGTAATAGAATTCATGATAAATATTTAAAAATGAACAAAAGAAAATATTTAGGAATAAAATTTAGTTGTTGTAATACTTATAACAGAATTTATATTAATAAAGAAGGAACCGCATATTCAGGCTTTTGCCCGAAATGTTTCAAAAAAGTAAATATAAAAGTCGGAGAAGGCGGAACTGATAATAGATTTTTTAATGTCCAATAAAAAATGACTTCTTTTAGAAGTCATTTTTTAAATTAATTTTAATTTAATTAAACCCAGCCGGTATTACTTACCATTGTAATCGGCACAGGTACAGGCTGCGAAATCAGTTCTTTTGCTTTTTTAGCAATTTGAACTGAAAATTCAGATTTTACATTCAAATGAATAGTCCTGAAATTTATTTTTGTTTTTCCACCTTGATTATTTTTTACGGAAGATTCTTTGACCAGAAGCTCAAGTTGTCCAAGTGAATATTCAGGATTTACAATGCCTTCAGCATCAAAGTCAAATGTTCCGTTAAAATTATATTTTCTGTCGAGATGAACTTCAGGAGCAACTCTTATATTTGCAAGTTCTCCTGCTTTTTCTAATGTTTCACCTGCTGCACCTATAAAGATTAGCCATGGATCAATTTTTGCAATTGCCTTTGCAATGGAAACAGAAACATCTAAACTATTGGCAGCCTGTTTATATAAAGCTCCATGTGGTCTTACATGTTCTATTGTAATATTGTAAGCTTTTGCAAGTGCGTTTAATGCGCCAATTTGATATAAAACAACAGCTTGCAATTCTTCATCATTAAGATTCATAGAACGGTATCCAAATCCCTGAATATCAGGATAGCCAATATGCGCCCCAACTGCAAGGTTATATTCCTTTGCAATTCTAAGAGCTTTCATAATAGTAACAGGATCCCCTGCATGCGAACCGCATGAAATATTTACCGAACTGACATAAGGCAAAATACTATACTCAAGATCATTCTTATAAACGCCATAACTTTGCCCTATATCGCAATTCAAATCTATAAATATCTGTTTTTGCTGATTTTGTTCTTTTCTCATATTTGATAATGGAATCATAATTACACCTTTTTTTTACGTTCAATTAATATTATATCCTATGAAAACCATGAGTCCATACTCGTCCAATAGAAAACATTGTCCCTCTCTGTATAATTTAATAAATCCTATTAAAGAGAGATCCAATGGAATATTATACTGTAATAATAAAAATGATATGGTTGATGTTGCCGGCTTATCTGTCAAATCCTGCAGCTACTTTAATTGTTGCACTGACAGGAGCAGGCAGACCAATAGATAATGGCAAATATATTGGTAAAGAAAGAATTTTCGGAGAGGGAAAAACTTATAAAGGACTGTTTTTTGGAATTTTTTTTGGGATAATTGTAGCTATTATTCAAAATTTAATAAATAACGAATTTTTAAACCATATCATGCCTCAATTTACCTTTATTCCAGTAATAACACTCCCAACAGGTGCTCTTCTAGGTGATCTTGTTGCAAGTTTTTTTAAAAGACGATTTGGTTTGAAAAGAGGTCAGCCACTTCCATTAATTGATCAACTTGATTTTGTTTTTGGAGCATGGACATTGACATATATTTTGTCATCAGGCTGGTTTAGAGAAAATTTTACTTTTCTGATAATAATCATAGCATTAATTTTAACTCCTGTTTTTCATCTTATATTTAACATCGTTGGTTATAAGATCGGAGTTAAAAAAGAACCGTGGTAATATGCGATCAGCAGGAGTTGGAAGCATTGCGTAACTCGTACATGTGCGGCAGCGGGAGTGAAAATTCGCAAAAAAATAGGCCTTTTACAAGCCTATTGGGAGGAGTTTGAGGGGTATTTTGAATTTAAATATATTATGCGGTTGCAAAATTTTCGTTTAATCCGGGGGCTTTTGTTTTTTCATTTCTTCCAGTAAGAACTTTACCAAGGGCTTCGCCTCCTAATACTCCGCCGGCAGACGCTACAACAAAACTGGTTGCAGCAATTACGTGTTTTAATTTTCCCGGCAGAGATGATTCTTCTATTTTTTCTGTTATTTTTAATGCTTTGCTAAGGTTTTCAGCTCCCAACATGCCGCCTACTTTTAATCCTTGCTCAACTAATGCTTTAGGTTTATCGTCATCTTTATAAACGTTATATCCGGCATTACAAATAATTAGTCCATTTATTACACCACCGAAGTATTTACCTGCTTCTCCAACCGTTTCAATTGCTTTTGTTGATGTTTTATTTGCAATTAAATTTGCTGCTGAACTTAAATTACCTTTAGCAAGGGACCCATCAAGTCTTTCAACTGTATTACTGGCATGTCCAAAAACACTTACAACGCCAAATCCTTTATTTATAGTATCTTGATTAGGTTTGTCCGCAGTTTCAATTGCTTTTTTAGCTCCAAATAATAAACTTGTAAATGCTGCTGTCTCTAAGCCCATTAAATTCTCCCAACATTACTTCGATATAAAATTCTTCCCTATGCTTCCATATTATTATAAAGAAAATCAAACTTAAAAAATTGCTCAATTTCTTTTAAATTTTAAGAAATATTAACAAGAATAAATTTGTACAACAAAATAACAGATTGTTTATTCAAAACCTGTTATTTTGTAATTAAGTAATTTATCTAAGCTTTGTCTTCTGGAGAAGGCAAATTGCAGGATACTGCTGCAATCACTCTATTGACATTTGGACTGCCAAGTTCTATTTCTAAAACCGTATTCGGATTGATTATAACTGTTTTGCAGTATTCAAGACTTTCTATATCAATAACTTCATATTCAATGAAATCATGTCCTACATATTTTATCTTGCCGAATCCGGCAGAAATTCCCCATCTCATAAAGACTATCTGTCTTTCGAATGATTTTATTTTCTGTGTTAATAACATAACGCCTCAAAATTCTAATAGGTGGTACTAATATATTATGACAAAATAGTTGTTTATAGTTCAATTTATAAATTTATATTTAGAACGAGTTTGGTAAAGCTTCCAACGCCTTGCCGGAACGAGCTTTTAAAAACAAAAACTCATCGTTTCTGTTTTTAACGCTCCCACTTCGTGAGCAAGCCGTTTCGGCTTTGCCAGCACTCCCGCTTCGTACGAGCCGTTTATGTTTATTATCTGGATTTTGTTGTTTACACAAAATAGGCTCTTAATAATAATAAAGAAATAATTAATATTGTCAATTTGCAAACATGAAAAATAAACATATATTAAGAAATGACTATTTTAAAAACTTATTCATATAAAATAAACAACTGGGTATTTGTTATTATAAAAAAGCAAACTATAGTATGATTGTATATTATTTAAAAGCAATATATATATATATATTTATATTTTGAATGAGAAATTTTTATGAAAAAAATGGAAGAAGAAATCAGAAATGTTGTAGAAATTATCGAACAGATTTATTCTCTTGAAGTTTCTGACATGTCTAAAAGGATGGAAAATCTCAAAAGAATAAATTTCGATTCTGTAGCTGCTTATATAGAAAAAGAGCAGAAAAATAATAACTTTAAAAGCAGAAATGATCTTGTTAAGTACATTCAATCAATTATTCACGATTAAAAAACCTGATTTATTATAGTAATAACAACTCTAATTGCTGTTACTATTATGATAGCAAGTAAAATTAACTTTAAAACTTTAGGAGAAAGCTTATTGTTAGTTTTTGCCCCAAGCTTTGCTCCCACAAAAGCTCCAATAACTATGAAAACAAGATAATGAAATGGAATTTGATTTGTGGCTGCTTTTCCTATAAAAGCAGCTATTGCTGTAAAAAGAACAATAAATGTGACGTTGCTTATACCTGTTTTTAAGGATAATCCGTAAAAATGAGTTAAAATGGGTATATACATCACAGCACCACCAAGCCCCATCGCTCCAGACATTATTCCTGCGGAAAATATCAAAAACGTCGCTAATTTTGGTCTGTTTTGAACATTTATATTTTTTTCTCCTGACAGTATTAAGGCAATTATTGATAAAATGAGAATTATAAAATATATAATAAGTAAAATTGTTTCAGGCGTGTACTTTGAAACAATAGCGCCAATTAAAGCCCCCAATCCTGAAACAATTCCTGCTTTTAAAATTATGTCTTTATCAATTAATCCGAATTTTCTATGTTCAATACAGGCAAACAAACTTCCCAGAAAAACCTGTGTTACTGCAATGCCTGTAATCTGGTTTAAAGACAGAGCTTTGAATCCTAAAATCGGCAATAAATAAAGAAAACTTGGAATTATTATTATTCCACCGCCAACTCCAAGTAATCCCGATGCAAATCCGGCAATAAATCCTAAAATTATAATAATTAATATGAATGCCATTATCAACGTTCTTTCTTAGAACGAGTTAGTTAAAGTCTGTACGCCTGCTCACCGCAGCCGTTTCAGCTTCACCAGTACTCCCGCTCCGCACGAGCCTTTATAACAATAATATCACTAATTTAAAAATTTTAGCCAGACAAGCTCTTACTCTAATGCATATTCGATTTTTTTAATATTAAATTCCAATATCTCAATAAGTGCATGAAGAAGCATTGAAGCCACCTGAACATCTTCTTTCCATTCGTTAAATCCACAAACTGAAGGCAGTATTGATAAAGGATTATCAGGAAAATCTCTGCATATTTGCGGTCTAAATTCGTAGATAGAACAAAGATTGTTGTCTGTTACATGCGGACAATGATAAAAATACGCTTTTTCTCCCTCATCGAACTGGTGAAAAACAAGATCCAAGTATTCAGGGAAAATTTTTCTTGCATCTTCAATACTGTCATAAGGAATAAAAACGCTTGTAAATTGAGTTGCAAAATTATCGCCATTTTTGGCTTTTTCTTTTAATTCTTCATAAGAAAATTCAGAACTTGCAAGTCTGCAACAGGTACCGGTTTTTTTACAATTAAATGAAAATCTGAATTCTTTTATTTCTCGGATTTTTATAAGTATATCTCTTGAAATTTCTTCTTTGATTTTTTGAAGTGCAGTTTTCTGCCAATCTCTGAATCCGCAGTCTTTCGGCAAAATAGTTGTGACTGAGTCTGGAAAATTTGAACAGAGGATACTTTTATCTTTTTTTAATGAACAACTGCTACTTTCATCAAAATCTCTGCAGTAATAAAAATATACCGGTTCAGGATGTTTTGAAATTATCGAATTTACGTAATTTACATCCGTTTTTAATGCCAGATTATGATTTATATTCTGGTCTATAAAATTGTTTGATTCGTAATTAAAATTTTCTCCTGCTCCGTAAGGCAAAAATAATCTTAGATATTCAGAGGAAATTTTATCTTC
>JAQVCB010000017.1:0-1286 GCA_028689995.1 Candidatus Gastranaerophilales bacterium | reverse complement strand
ACCTGAGGCCAGTGACATTCATAATAATTCTTTTTATCTATTATATAATCCATAAAATAATCTGAATTTCTTATAGGATATCCCTGATGTTTAAGAGATTTTATACCTTTAAAAATTTCAGCCAGCTTGTCTGTCTCGTATTCCAGCTCTTTTAATCCGTCTTTACCTTGCCATTCATTGAAATCCTGATTACTTTTATTGACAGTAAAATAAAGTAAAATATCCAGATCCTTGCATAATTGAGCTACTTTTGTTAAATCTTCAAGAGTATTTTCTTTTGATACGGTACAGCAAACATATATCCTCATTTTAGGATAATGTATTTTATGAAATTCAATACCACTTATACATCTGTCAAAAAGACCATGCTTATTTCCTCGGGGTATATCATGTTTTTCCCCTATCGCATCAATAGATACAAAAATAAGATCCATATACTTTCCAAATTCGTGATTTTCTTCTAAAAACCATCCATTTGTTGCCATCTTTGTATACATGCCATTGTCATAAGAAGCTTTTGCAATTTCTGTAAAATCCTGTCTTAATAATGGTTCTCCACCCCAGAGAATACTGTTCATAAAGCCTTCTTTTTTAGCTTCAGCATAAATTCTCTTAATTTCTTCAAGAGAAAGATCTTCATTATCTTTATGGTGTTTCCAGAAACAGAAAGAACAATTACAATTACATTTGCTTGTGACCATATGAGAAAAAGTGAATGGTCTTGGTCTTCTGGTAAAGAATCTGCTGTGTATAACAGACTTCATTCCGCCTAAAAGATGACCAAAGTATTGCAATCTATCTAAATTCATATTATTTCTTGATTTACAATTTTTTAATTTTTCCTGCCCTGATTCTGAGATACCTTGTGTTGAGGAACAACCCATACATGCCTCCAATTAAAAACATAGATATAAAACGTATAAAAACAAAATAATTACTCATTACTAATAATGAGTAATTATTGGAAGACTAACACAAAAAAATCAGAAATATAATCCAAAACAATTTATTAAAAAGTTTTTCTTTATATTTAATAATATTCTTAATAAAAGGAATAAAATATGAATTTGTTAACCCGTTCAATTAATTCTTCAATATCTAAGAATGATTTTAATAAAAAACAATTTAATACTGCAGTATCTTTTAAAAGTATTCCCATTTAAAGACCACTGCACATGGTTTTATGGTATAATGCAGTCATAGATTAGATTTAGAGGTGGATATGACTACATTTTTTATGATAGGTGTTGCTGATAAAATTAAAAATAATAAAATAGTTGCAGTTG